>JBQTHS010000172.1:0-17072 GCA_052389635.1 Bacteroidota bacterium
GCTGTTTGAATCTTGCAGCGCAGTGCAAGAAGCTGAAAATACCGATCACAACATTCATGATCGCTACCGAGCTTATCTAACGATGCAAAAAATGCTTTGCCATTATTCATTTCAGTAAACTCCTGTACGAAACGTTGTAAATAAGGATCGGTAGCGATCATGAATGTTGTGATCGGTATTTTCAGCTTCTTGCACTGCGCTGCAAGATTCAAACAGCGGTTCACCACTTTACGGTCAAGCCCAAAACTGTTCTTATAATACCGTTTTCCGATCTTCAGGCAGGTAGGCTTGCCGTCAGTAATCATGAATATCTGCTTGTTGGGGTTCTTTCGTCTCCGCAGAATATCCATGGCCAGTTCCAGACCTGCAACTGTGTTGGTATGATAAGGCCCCACCTGCAGGTAGGGAAGGTCTTTTACCTCGATTGGCCATGCATCATTGCCAAACACAACGATATCCAAAGTATCCTTCGGATATTTTGTCTGGATCAACTCACTCAGGGCCATCGCCACTTTTTTGGCGGGAGTTATCCGGTCTTCTCCATACAAAATCATGGAATGGGAAATATCAATCATCAGCACCGTGGAGGTCTGCGCCTTGAAATCTGTTTCCCGGATGCTCAGGTCATCTTCTTTCATCTGGAAACTGTCAATGCCATGATTGATCTGCGCATTGCGGATGCTCTCAGTGAAATCAATCTGCTCCAGCATATCGCCAAACTGAAACTGCCTTGTCTCCGGGTTTTGCTCATCACCCTGCCCGGGTTTGAAGCTGTGGTGGTCGCCCTGTTTTGTCTTTTTGAGTTTGCCGAATATTTCTTCGAGGCTTCTTTTGCGGATCCCCTGCTCTGTTTTGGGAGTGATTTTTATCTGCCCTTTCTCATTGTCATCCGTTATATATCCTTTTTCCCGCAGCTCATCTATAAAATCTCCCATACCGTATTCATCACCGGTGAGTTGATATTGTTTATCCAGTTCATTCATCCACTGCAATGCCTCGGCCACATCGCCGCTGGTATAGGTGAGCAGTTGCATGAAAATATCAAGCATCTGCTCAAAACGGCTCTTGCCTTCGCTGTTGGGGTCAAATCTGGTAAAATGGAATCCACGCATAATTATGAGGTCTGAAGTATAAGGCCAGAAGCCGGAAATCAGCAACCAGGAAGAACATTCACTGTTACAGGAAACTTTCAGACCTCTGACATCCGACCTCAGACTTCATTTCTCTGACAATTTACGACAAATAGTTTGCCGGTAATTTTTCTTAACACTCTTAGCAGTATTTAAACCTTAAACTAATGAAGAATAATCAAAATGTCAGACTCTTGTCATACCGGGTCCTGGTTTGGAGGTTTATTAATTTTAAGTGACTTTCAGGCGAGGTATCTTATGGGCTTTCTTTGTTTGAGATACCCCAACTATCTTTCTCTGTATTAATGAGAGTTTTAAATTCACCGCCCCGGGATGACAAATCTCCGTGTGTTCGAAATTTAAAACCGCTTAACCTTTTAACAACTTAAGCTGCTGTATATTCAAAAAGAAAGCCCTCCGCAACTGCGGAAGGCTTTTACGAGTATGTAGTTCCTTATTTCTGTTTACCTGTGTCCTTCGGTTTTAAACTATCAGCCGGATTGGTAATGTTGACAGGCCCCTCGGTGCCCGGCTTCACCTGTGTCTGAGGCGCATATCTTTTCTCCACTTCATCCAGCACTACCAGCAGCGCTTCGTTGATCTGGTATTCGGTTCCCATACCTTCAAACTTTTTATCGTCTGCTATTACCCCATCTCTCGTTGATACAGGCTGGGTGCCGCCGTTCATGTAGGTGAAATAAGCCCGCAGTTGTTCCAGGTCTTTACGCAGGTCCTGTCTCACCTTTTCTGCCACATCAGTTTTACCTGCTTTATAGCAGGCTTCGAGGTACATTACTGCGGTTTGGTTGTGTGAACCAAAGCGGCTGACCATGGCATAGGGCAGGTTTTCCGGCAGAATGCCCGCCTCCACTTTATCAATCAGTTTTTTTGCTTCTTCTTTTTTACCTGCATCGGCCAGGTTGCCTGCTGCTTCGCCATAGAGTGCCCGAAGGTTCAGCAGGTGGCGGCGGTTCTCTTCATCAAAATACATTCCCTTCTTATCGGCGCCGCCAAAGCCATACTTCGTCATCAGGTTGTTATAGATTACCGCATTGTTGTTATCACGGATCTGGCTGCCGCCCAGCCCCACCTGGCGCAGTGTCTGGTGAGCCAGCCAGTTTTCCTGTGTGCCTTTTGAAAGTACAGGCACAAGGCGGTAAGCCAGGCCATCTTTGCGCAGGTACTGTGGAAAGCCAAGGTCGCCAAACGGTGAAGTAAAATAGATGGGCCTCTTCCATTGGTTGGAGGCAATGATATTGAGTATCATGAAATCACTTCTCACCATCACCCCGCTCCGCGGAGTTGCTTTATCCTTGGGCAGTTCAAACCTTATTTCTGAAAGTACTGCATCGTCGGGGTTCACCGTTCCGTTCTTCCGCACCAGGCTGGTATCAACCGGCACCCGGAATTTTACAACAGGATATGTACTGTATCCCACATCACGGCCGGTTTCTTCGTCAAAGGCCGGTTTGCCCAGTACATTCTTCATCACATCATAGAGTTCGTAGTATTCATTCGGGTCGCCCTGCGGATTGTACCGCATGTATTCCCTGTTATGGCCTTCAATTTGCTCCGGCGACCAGATTACATCCACCGAGTCGGCATTGTTTACTTTATAACGGAGCTGGTTGATGTACCAGTCAATACCAAGCAGGCTATTGTTGATGACACGGATATCGGGCCGCACAGCTTCCACTTCCTGTGCATACCACAGCGGGTAGGTATCGTTATCCCCAAAACTGAAAATGATGGCATTGGGGGCGCAGCTTTCGAGGTAATCTTTGGCCAAATCCGGCGCTATGGTCTTGCGGCTGCGGTCATGGTCGTCCCATACCTGCTGCGCCATGAGCAGCGGAACTATCAGGCACAATGCTCCGGATGCGACGCTCATCATTCTTTCATTCTTTCCACCGGACGAAAGGGCAGAAAGCAGCGAGGTGATGGCGGCCAGTACGGCTGCATACAATACGGTTGCATAAATGGAAACAAGCAGCATATCGCCAAAAGAGCCGGGCGATGAACTCATAAGAGTGATGAAGAAAGTAAGGATGCCTCCGCCAATCATTGTGTTCTGGAAAGTGAGGGACTTTATTTTTTCTTTGGCCAGCTTTACAAAAGCCACCACAGCGAGGCCGATCCATACTGCAAAGGCAAAAAAGGAGCCTACATAGGCATAGTCCCGTTCACGGGGCTGCGGGCCGGCCTGGTTCAGGTAGAAAACGATGGCCATACCCGTCATAAAGAACAGCAGGAAGTTGACAATCCAGTCTTTCCTGTTTTTGACGAACTGATAAGCACATCCCACCATGCCCAGGATAAAGGGCAGCAGGAACAATTTGTTCCTGGCTTTATTGTGCTGAATACTATCGGGCAGTTTTGACTGATCACCCAGCCGGGCATTATCAATAAATGGGATGCCGCTGATCCAGTTACCATCCCGCCGGTTGCCCATGCCCTGTATATCATTCTGCTTGCCGGCGAAGTTCCACATGAAGTACCGCCAGTACATCAGGCCGTTCTGGTATTCGAAGAACCAGTGCAGGTTGTCGGCATAGGAGGGGGCGGTGTACCTGCCCGTTGACTCATCTTTCAGCTCCAGCCAGTCGGCGTATGTCTCAGCATGATACTGGTCGTTGCTGGAATCCCATATCCGGGGGAAGAGTTGCATATCCTCGCTTTTGTATCTCGGCTTGTCGTTTCTTCCGATGGGGATATATTTTTTATCACCTTTTACATATCTCATTTCGCCTTTCTTCATCGAAATGCCATTGGGGCTGTCGGGGTCTTCTTTGTATTCGGCGGCGAAATGCGGGCCATATACCAGTGGTGCTTCACCATACTGTTCACGGCTCAGGTAATAAACGAGGTTGATGGGATTGTCCACATTGTTCATGTCAATCGTCGGGTTGGCATTGGAACGGATAAGTGCGGTGAAGTACATAAAGTAGCCAATCATCATAAAGGCATAGCACCAGAGTGAGAGCTTCAGGATTTTCAGCGCTGCAGGTTTAAAGAAATAACCAATCGCAGCTGCGCCGCCTGCAAGCAGGATAAACGGGAAAAACCGCAGGCCGCTTCCGGGTTTGAAAATGAACGGAAGTGCAGACAAGGAAAGAAACAGGATGAACCAGGTAATAAGTTTTGCCTGTGATATATTTTTTTCATTGAAGCGCAGCGCCCAGATGATCAGCGCAGCAATGGCAATAAAATAGAAAGCAAACCCGGAGAAGAAAGGCATGCCCAGTGAATTCACAAAAAGCACATCAAACTGTCCGGCGGCTTTCATGGAGTATTGGATTACCGCCAATTGCACAAGTCCGGTTATCAAACAGCCGATTACAAAAGCCCAGACAGTGCCTTTTGTGGTAGGTTGGTAGCGACGGTAGTAATAAATCATTACGATAGCAGGAATACTCAGCAGGTTCAGCAGGTGTACGCCAATAGATAATCCCATCATGAAGAACAGGAAAATAATCCAGCGGTCGCTGCGGGCTCTTGCATGCGAGTCGTTGCCCGCATGTTCATCCGCATGTTCCCACTTGAGCATGGCCCAGAATACCAAAGCAGTAAAGAATGATGATAAGGCATATACCTCGCCTTCCACGGCACTGAACCAGAATGAATCGCTGAAAGCATAGGCCAGTCCGCCTACCGCACCGGCCGCCATCGTTGTGAAAAGCTGGTTACCGGTTAATTGTTCACCCACACCCACAAACATCTTGCGGGCAAAATGAGTAACGCTCCAGAAAAGAAATAAGATAGTAGCGGCGCTGGCAAGGGCACTCATAAAGTTTACGGCGCTGCCGGCATTGTTTTCTCCAAAAAGGATGATGAAGAAGCGGCCCAACAACACAAACATAGGTGCGCCGGGAGGGTGGGGTAAGCCTACGTTTTTGGCACAGGCAATAAACTCACCTGTATCCCACAAACTGCCCCTTGCTTCACGGGTTAAAAAGTAGGTGGCAAATGCAATAAAGAAAACCAGCCAGCCGGTGATGTTATTGGTTCTTCTGAAGCTCATAAAGTGTAGATTTTCCCCTTTTGTACAGGGTCAGCAAAAATAGGGATAATCAGTTCATGGTCATCAGCCGGTAAGACCCCGCTTTTCAGTAAAAATCTTAAAAATGCCGGGCGGGTGCAGGTTTATTCGAAATAGACTTTTACCGTATGGTAGGAAAGCTGGCCCTCCCTTATTTTTTCGGAGAAGCCTTTTAATCCGAAGAGACCGGCAGCATTGCCTTTGTTGATGGCAATTTCGAGATACCCGGCGCTGTTGAAAAGAGCCACTTTTTCGCCTTCGGCCACATCGGCGTAGGTCTCGCTGATGCGGTCAATGAATTCGCCTCTCGTAAAGACGATCCTGAAACTCCTTCCTTTTCTTTGTTCTTCAAACTGCTGCCGGGTGATATTAACGATGACATTTTCAAAACTGTCAATAAAAATTATCTGCCCTTCGATAAGGTTATTATCTAAGGTGGGGCGGAGATGTCTTTTCTCCATGTACTTCACATCCGGGATACCGATATTTTTAACGGACTCGCCGTTGGCAAGCTGGTTTACCACTTTACCCATCACAGCAGTAAGGTAGGTGGTGTTTTTAACAGCGGTTTTATCCAGCGGTATGCCGATGACCATTTCCGGTGTTTCTTCCAGTATCATGGTCAGCAAACCATTGTCGGCGCAAAGCAGGTATTGATTATTGTGAAAAACAAGGATCAGCTGCTCGGGTCTTTTTTCAAACAGGTTGACAAGAATAAGGTGATACGAGTATGGCGGGAAGTTTTTTATGGCCGACCGGCACACATAAGCCGCCTGAGGGTAGTTAAATGGCGGAATGTTGTGTGAAATATCAACGATCTGAAAATCGGGATTAAGCTGTAATAACTGCGCCTTTACTGCACCGACAAGATAGTCGGGGCTGCCAATGTCGGAAGTAAGGGTTAGTAAAGGCAAAGCAGTTTATGGGTTTTTGGTTTATAGCTTTCTTAGTTCTCCAGACGCATTCAGATTCGAATAGCGGGCACACGGATGACACGGGTTAAATAGATGTATTCTCCTATTACGAACTGACTGCTGAATGTACTATGCCTTTTCTGGATTATCACGGATTTATCCCGCCAATGGCGGGATAAAAAATCCTTTTTATCCGTCTTACCCGTGTCATCCGTGTGTCTTTCTTCCCGGTTTATTTCACCAGTTTACCATTTTTAAAGAAGAATTTAAATACAAGGTTGTCCGCCAGCTTCGGAAAGAATTTCTGCATAAACACCGTTCTCTTGCCGGTAAAGGTCAGCACCAGGCTTCTCTTTTTTTTCCGGATGGCTTTTAAAATATGTACCGCACATTCTTCCGCACTCATCATTTTGCTTTCATCCATAGGCGTTTCTCCGTAGGAGCTTCCTTCTTTGTTCAGCGCCGCATTGCGGATATTGGAAGTGGTAAAGCCGGGGCAGACCCACATCACATGCACACCATCGGCCATCAGTTCTGTTTTAATAGCTTCCAGCCAGCCCTGCACGGCAAACTTGCTGGCTGAGTAGCCGCTTCTGCCCGGCAGGCCGCGGTAACCGGCAATGGAGGATACGCCGACTATTGTTCCCTTTCTTTCGATCAGTGAATCCAGCGCATATTTGGTGCAATGCACCGTGCCGTAAAAATTAATGTCCATGACCTTGTGAATGACTTCGGCATTGGTTTCTTTCAGTAATGCCCGCATGGATACGCCGGCATTGTTGATGAGGATATCAATGCCGCCAAATGCCCGTATCGTGGTTTCAATAAAACGGCGGCAGTCGTTCTCATTGCTTACATCCGTTACGGTGGTGTGCAGGTCGGCAGATGGAAATTCTGACTGGAGCCGGTAGAGTTTGTCATGGTTGCGGCCGCAGGTGGCCACTTTGGCGCCCTGTTCAATCAATGCAGTCACCAGGGCTTTGCCGATACCTTCGCTGCCGCCGGTTACCGCCACCACCTTGTCTTTAAAATAGTCTGCCATGAATTACGAATTACCGGCACAAACCTACTTGAAAAATGGACAAATAGAAAAAGCCTCCGTTTGGAGGCTTTTAGTGATCCCGCAGGGATTCGAACCCTGGGCCCCAACATTAAAAGTGTTGTGCTCTACCAGCTGAGCTACGAGATCAGCCTCTCTTTTTTGACAATCTTCGTTAAAAACTACGGCTGTTAAAAGGAGTGCAAAAATACAGGCTATGGCTCTTTGAGCCAAAACTTTTTCGGTTTATTATCAACAGGATTTTGTGCAAATGAGAAGGTTAATTTGTGTCTTCAACGGTATTTGCTCCGGACAGTTTGCGCTGCGTCAATATATCCAGCAATTTCTCCAGCATTTCCTGGTACTGCCCCATCTTTCCGTGCTGGGTTTCAATATTGACATAGCGGCGGTTCTGCTCACCATAATACACACTCAGCGAGCCGTCCTTTTTTGCTTTTTCATTATCCTGCAAAATGCAGTTGTAGCCAAGCGCAGCCATTTTATCAAACAATAACTGGTCGGTGGTGAGAACGATATCATCTGCATACTGCAGGCTGTCAGCATATACCTGTTTTGCATCCTTTTCCCTGTCGCCCCCGGGCAGGTAACTTTTTACCGAGTAGGCATCTTCTGTGTTATTGTGCAGTGCAATCACACAGGAAACACTGCCGGGTATCAGTTGCAACAGCCGCTGCCCGAATTTTTCCACTTCCTGAACGGCAAGCGGGCTGACTCTTCCATTTTCTTTCAGCGATTGTTCAATGCCTGTTCCTGAAAAAATCCGGTTGGGGTCAAATGCGTACAGCATACCCCGCAGCCTGAAGCGGATAATGCGCTGTGCATTGTTTTCAATCTTTATCAGTGCTCCTCCTTTCAGTTCAAGCACCTGTCTCGTTGCCAGCACAGAGGTAAATTCGTTGTCGTGGATATTAATGCAGGCAATATCATTGGAAGGGCCGTATTGCTGAAGTTTCAGCGGGATCGTTTTGTCGCCGAGGGTATAGTAAATAGTTTTTTCAAGGGGAACAAACCGGGCCCCTGTCACCGCCAGATTTTCACTAACCGGTTGGGCAAAGCCGCATGTGATGATGGTGAATAAAAGGATGAAGGTCAGTGAAAGCTTCAAGGTTCGAAATTGAACCTAAAGATAGGTTGCAATCATGAATTGGCTTCTACCCTAAACCGGGTATTTTGCGGGATGCCGGATAATAACAGCAGCATGCGGACTCTTTATGCAAGCTCTTCTTTCATTTGTTGCATTACATCTTTTTCAATCATCAGTTGAGCGAGCTGTATCATATTCATAAAAGCAGTGGCGCTGGAAATGCCATGGCCGATGATAACCGGCTTTGCAACACCCAGCACTGGTGTGCCGCCATAATTTTCAAAGTTGAAACGGCTGAAGAAGTCATCTTTTACCTGGCGCTGGCGGCTGATGTCGTATAAAGACTCTGCCATTTTCAGAATGATATTGCCGGTGAACCCCTCGCATACCATTACATCTGCTTTGTCCGTGAGCACATCACGGCCTTCGATGTTGCCAATAAAGTTAATATGGCTGTTTTCTTTCAGGAGCCGGTAAGTAGCCTGTGCGAGCAGGTTGCCTTTGCCTTCTTCTTCACCCACATTTAACAGGCCCACCCGTGGATTTTCGATACCCAAAATGAGGCGGGCATACACCGAACCCATGATGGCGAACTGCTTCAGTTGTTCGGGTTTGCAGTCTGCATTCAGACCCACATCGAGCAGCAGGCCGGTACTGCCATTGCTTTTGGGAACAACGGTGGAAATAGTTGGCCTGATAACTCTTTCAAGCGCTTTAATGCTGAAGAGGGCACCAACCAGCATGGCCCCGGTGTTACCGGCACTGATAAAAGCATCCATTTTACCGGAGGCCAGTAAATGAAACCCGATGGCAATAGAGGATTTTTGTTTTTCTTTTAATGCCCTGGTGGGATGCTCATGCATATCAATCACCTGTTCGGCATGAACGATGCTGATGCCTTTTGAGGGGATATTCTTCTCCCCCAGCAGGGTTTCAATTTTTGCTTTATCGCCAATAAGCAGGAGAGAGGCCGGAACAAGATGGTTGGACAAATAAAGACCAATGCCCTTCACTGCTTCCAGTGGGGCATAGTCGCCACCCATCATATCTATTCCTATCGTCATAGAGGGTAAAATTCCAAAAAACAAATTCCAAATCCCAATGACAACAACCGGTTATCACATATGGGATTTGGAATTTGATATTCGTTATTTAATTCTTTACCTTTTTACGGGTGATTTTTCTGCCACCACTTTTCCTTTGTAGTAAAGTTTGCCTTCACTTACATGGGCACGGTGACGTACATGTGTTTCACCTGTTGTTCCGTCGGTTGTTAATGTGGCAGTCGTCGCTTTGTAATGTGTTCTGCGTTTTGCACTTCTTTGCTGACTGTGTCGGCGTTTCGGATTTGGCATAACTCAAATATTAAAATGTTACTCTAAGTCTTTGAACTTTTCCAATCCTTTCCAGATTGGGTTTTCTTTTACATCTTTGTTGTCTTCTTCGGCTTCCAGTTTCTTCAGCATATCCATGGCTGCCGGGTTGCAGTGCGGGCCGTTCATATTTTCATGCGAACAGGCTTTCTGCATGGGGATGCTCAGGTTGATGAATTCATAGATCCAGTTGGCCACATCGAGATGGCTCTCACCCCGGCTGATGTAATACACATCCGGGTCATCTTCCTGTCCGTTCATCAGTTCCGGCTCTTCCACCATCTTCACGGTGATGCTGAATTCATCCCACAGTTCAAGCGGCAGCCTGCTGTTGCAACGGTCGCAGGTAACTTCCAATTGCCCGCCTATTTCGAACCGGAGGAGCATGAAACTGCTCTTCTTATCAAGGGCCAGCTTTATATTGGCCCGGCAGTTCCTGAAATCCTGCTGCTGGTATGCCTCAAAGAACCTGTCGTCAATAATATAGCCGTACTCATGAACCCCGGGGTTCAACCCCACAAAAGCTATCTCAAACTCCCGGCGGCGGCTCATTTATCAACTTTTAAAAAGAGTGTGCAAAGGTAGGGTAAAGCCGATAACCCGAAGCCGGTATTTTAGACTTTTTTTACCCAAATCATGCTACTTTCGCCAAATTGCTTAACCCTTATTATTTAGTCATTTGCAACAGTTTATTGCCAGATTATTTGAACGCCTGATGAAAAGCAGGAGCTGGGTGCTCCTCATCCTTCTCACCATACTTATTAAATGGGCTTCCTGGTACCCCGACTGGGTGGAGCGAAACTACAGTAACGGCATCTATCCCTTTATTTCCAGGCTGCAGCGTATCCTGTTTGGCTGGCTGCCTTTCAGCATCGGCGACATCTTCTATGGTTTTCTGATAGTGGTGATCCTTTATAAGACTTTCAATCTTTTCAAAATCCTTTTCAGGCGCCGCTTCACCCGGCAGTATTTTATTGCGGGGCTGCAGCAGGTTATTTTTTTCTTTCTTTTTATGTATGTATTCTTCAACCTGCTGTGGGGGCTTAATTATAACCGCAAAGGCATTGCCCGCCAGTTGGGGCTGGAGGTTAAGGAATATTCACTGGCCGACCTGGATACACTGACGACAGTTATTCAAAGCCGGGTAAGTTATTATGCTGCATTTGTAACGGAAGCACAGCGGGACTCATTTGACAAAAAGAAAACATTATTCAGCCATACTGCAAAAGCCTATGATGTGGCAGCTGAACAGTATTCTTTTTTGAAATACAAACACCGGTCAGTCAAACCTTCTTTGTTCAGCTACCTGGGAAACTATCTCGGTTTCCAGGGATACTACAATCCTTTTTCCGGGGAGGGGCAGGTGAATACCACGGTGCCCCGGTTTATGGAACCGTTTGTAGCTGCGCATGAAATAGCCCATCAGCTTGGTTATGCAAAGGAAAATGAGGCTAACTTTGCGGGCTTTCTGGCATGCCGTGCTTATAACAATAATGCCTTTCGTTATTCTGTTTACCTGGACATGTACAATTATGCCCTCGGGGAAATTATTCGCCAGGATACGTTGCTGGCAAAATCATTCCAGCAAAAAGCACATCCTCAGGTACTGAAGGATCAGAAAGAGTTCCGTGATTTTTACCGGCGTTATAAAAACCCGATCCATCCCATTATTGAATGGGGCTACGGCCAGTTTTTAAAAGCCAATAACCAGCCATCAGGCAAAAGAAGTTATAATGAAGTGGTAATATGGCTGATCGCTTATTACAAGAAGTTTGGAGTGGAGGCACTTTGAGTCTTTAGTCGATAGTCGTAAGCCATGAGCCATGAGCCTTGAGCTATATCTGGAACTCCGGACTAACGACTAACGACTCAGGACTATCGACTAGAACTTATTCTTCCACATCATACTCTCCACTGGCTTATCAGGCTGGTTGCTGTATTTGGAGTTTTTCTTTTTATCATAGGGAACCTCAATCTCCCCATCTACCGGGAAATAAATAAGCTGACCAATGGGCATACCCCTGTACACTTTCACCGGTTGTTTTACAGAAATTTCCAGTGTCCAGTTGCCGCAAAAGCCCACATCGCCTTTTCCGGCGGTGGCATGTATGTCTATTCCAAGGCGCCCGGTGGATGATTTTCCTTCGAGGAAGGGCACATGGGCATGGGTCTCGGTGTACTCTTGCGTTACTCCGAGGTAGAAAATATGCGGGTAGAGGATGATGCCTTCATCCGGTATTTCGAAATATTCGATGTGATTATGCTTTTTGGCATCAATCATATGTTCTTTATAGGTGGCCAGTGTTTTACCCAGATGAACATCATAGGAATTACTGCCGAGGCATTCCCTGTCATATGGAAGGATCTTAATAGTGCCTTTTTCTATTTCTTCCAGGATCCGGGTATCAGAAAGTATCATGAAAATTTTAAAGTTTAAGGGGTAACCGCTGAGAACATGAGGCCGCAGAGGTTTCGCAGAGTAAATTGGTAAATCTCTGCGTTATCTCCGTTTCTCCTGTTCTCTGCGGTGAATTATCTTTACTGGCAAATTAAAGACGAAACTTTCACCCATGCCGGTTTTTTTTCAACATCAGGTCAACGAGTACACCCGGCTTGGGGTGTGGAAGATCGAGGAAACGGAAGAGTACTTCAAAGGCAATGTGCCGCAACACAGGGATGTGACGCATCCCCATAAGCGGCTGCAGCACCTGGCGGGGCGTTTCCTGCTGCAATTCCTTTTCCCTGACTTCCCTTATGAGCTGGTGCAGATCGCCGATACCCGCAAGCCCTACCTGCCGGATGAACAGTATCATTTCTCCATTTCACATTGCGGCGATTATGCGGCGGCCATTGTAAGCAGCCGGAACAGGGTGGGGGTGGATGTCGAGATCCCGGTGGAGAAGATCTTTAAGATATCGGATAAGTTTTTAAGTGAAAAGGAATACTCAATATTCAATGTTCAATATTCAATGTCCGGCAACGATCCGTTAAACGACCTGCCGACTCCCGACTCCCGACTCCCGACTCTTCTCTGGTCGGCCAAGGAATCCGTATTCAAATGGTACGGCGAAGGCGGCGTGGATGTCCGGCAGCATATCCGATTATTCAACCAGCAGGAGGGTAAGGAGACATTTGATTGTTTCTTTGTAAAGACAGGATCTGAACTGGTCATTCACTACCGCCAGTTTGATGGGCTGGTGCTGGCCTGGGTGCTGAGTTGAAGCACTTCGTTCAGGCTGTTTTATGCTTTCTCAGCTTTGCAGGGCATCATTATTTATCTGTCTGTCAATACTAATCTGTTCTGAAAGGCAGGTAAAATGTTTTTCCCGTTTCGTAGTATTTCCTGGTACAATTACGTTGCAAAATGTGGAAAAATGTACTTTGTTTGTACTAAGTAAAAACAATTAAGTTATACCGGGGGTTCTACTAACCAATACCGGAAATACTGAAACTTGTTTTGTTAAACAGCCAAAATCCGAACCAATGAAAACAATTTTAATTGACAAAGAGGCGCTTCTCAGCCTTTATGGAGACTGCCAGGATAGTTTAAACGAAGTTTTTTCAGAATTTATCCGCAGTTATCAGGAAACAAAGCAAAATCTCTCAACTGCTTTTAATTCAGGCAATCTTCAATCACTCAAAAGACTTTTGCATTTCCATGGCCCGTCTTTTATGTACCTCGGTTTACCGCAGGTAGCCGAAATGTTCAAAACCCTGGAGCATAAATGTATTCAGGCAGGCAATCATTTTATGATTTCTGAGGATTTTTCAGCGTTGATGGAGGCCATGGAGATCAGTCATCAGGAAGTGCTGAAACAGGCGGACTGTTTCAAAAAAGCAGTATAACCCCTTTGGTTTCCGGAAAAGCAGGGGGCTGCTTTTATCAGTTCCTGCTAAATGAAAGTAATTATGAATAATCCAACCATGAACAACCAGCTGAGTATAAAAAATCTTATTTTAAGGTACTGGCATGATGTGTCAGACTGGTTTACATCCACAAGTTATTTTAACGAGGACTCTTTTATTACACGGTTGCGTTATTTCCAGATAACATCTTTTTCGTTTTTATTTGTTGCTTCCTTTTTGAATTTCCTGGGCAACTCAGGCCACGGTTATATTATTACTTCCGCTGTGTGCATGGCGCTTATTGTTGCCCGTTTTTTGATAGACAGTAACAGGGAAAAGAAGGCGTATGTGCTGATGCTGACTGCTATCTACGCCGGCCTTATTTCGCTGACCTTAACCGAAGGACTTCGTTCAGGAATTTTTTTGCTGTTCCTGCCGGTTATTATCAGTTTTAGTTTTCTGACCGATCTGAATAATAAAAAAGATGTGAGGCTGACCTACCTGACGGGTATCGGCTCTTTTTTAATTGCGGTCATTATTGCACCGGATGCCTTTGCATTCGGCGATCTCACCAACGGAGAATACACCCGGAAATTCTTTCTCAACACTATTCTTTCAGTTTTGATGGTGGCGTGGATGTCTTATGCGCTGGCCAGGGAAAATAACAGGAGACAGAACATACTCAGGAATAAGGAGGTTTTTCTTGCTACCATTTTCAACAGTTCATTGCATACAGAAATCATCGTGGATGCTGAAAGCGGACGAATCTTTGACTGCAACGAGCATGCGGCATCCTTATTTGCAGCGGGAGATACCGGCCTGCTGCATAATAAACCGGCCAGTGAATTGTTTTTCGAATTGCAACAAAAGGAAAATCAGCCTTTCCTGCAGGAAATACTAAACCCCATTAAGAACTGGAAGGGAGAACTTACCTGTGTCCGCATAGACGGCACTGTATTTCCCGCCAGCACAAGTTTTGTAACCTTTAAATACCACGACAGATACTATAAAAAAAATCACCATTGCAGATATAACTGAAAAGAACAACATGCTGGCAGAACTGCAGGTTGCAAAAAAGAAAGCAGAAGAGTCAGCCAGTATCAAATCGCAGTTCCTTTCACATATGAGCCATGAATTGCGGACCCCGCTGAACGGCATCATTGGTTCCACCAACCTTTTGCTGCAGGACAGGTTTTTTCCTGAGCAAAAAGAGCAGCTTGGCATCCTGAAATTCACTTCGGAGCACATGATGAACCTTATCAATGATATACTGGACCTGAGTAAACTGGAGGCCGACAGGATACAACTGGAAAAGACCGGGATTGATATTCCGGACTTTATTCATAAAATCAGCATGCCTTTCTTACCACAGTTTGAAAACAAAGGGGTGTTGTTTAAAATTAAAACAGACCCCCGTATCACAAAAACATTATTGGCTGATCCCACCCGGCTGAACCAGGTGCTTACCAACCTGATTTCCAATGCATATAAATTTACTGATACCGGCTGCGTAACGCTGGAAGTAAAAGGTATTTCGCTGGGAAGTGATTATCACAGCATCGAGTTCAGTGTGTCGGACACCGGAATTGGTATCAGTGAAGATAAACAGGAGCAGATATTTGAGCAGTTCAGGCAGGCAGATGTAAAAACAACCCGCAAATATGGCGGCACAGGCCTGGGGCTTACCATCAGCCAGAAACTGGTGAGGCTGATGGGCGGGGCGATAAAGGTGGAAAGTAAGAATAACGAAGGCAGCAGATTTTATTTCCAAATCACACTGCCGGTTCAGTATGACCACAAGAAAATGTATATCGGCGAAGCATCCCCGATAGTTGATGATCATATCCTGAAAAACATAAAAGTGCTGGTAGCCGAGGATAACCCGATAAACATGATGATTGTTACAAAATTTCTCCATAAATGGGGTGTAGCCTGCGAAAAGGCTAAAAACGGGCTGGAAGCAGTGGCTCTTTTCAGTAAGGGCGGCTTCAACATGGTGCTCATGGACCTCGAAATGCCGGAAATGGATGGGTACGGCGCTTTAAATGAAATCAGGAAAATGAATGCCGATATTCCTGCCATAGCATTTACAGCGGCTGTTTTTGACAATATGGAAGAACAGCTTTTGAAAAGCGGGTTTGACGATTATCTTCAAAAGCCGTTCAGACCGGAGGACCTGCAGGCCAAACTGGTGGCATTTTCAGGGCTGCTGGCGAAAAGAGCCTGATAATTCGTGGAATAAACAGCAAGTAACCACTGGTCCCGGTCTGATAGCCGCTGAAGCAATGAAAAACAGAGTTTTTTAAGTGGTAAATCTATTCATCATCATTTCCTTCTTCCAGCAAGTTCAAATCCACATCTGTACCTGATATGCCTTCAATGGATCCTGATATGTGGGATGAATTATCAATGATTGACTGAATAAACTTTTTCTTCTTTTGCCAGTTTTTTTCAAAGTCTTCTTTCTCTTTATCCAATTGCATTTGAAGATGCCTGAAGTTTTCCCTCATCATCTGCAGGCTTCTTCTGAATTCCTGCCCGGTTACATAATCATAAACGGCATGGAGTTTATCACCCTTATTATTTTGTATATTTCTTTCGTCAGCAATTTTCAATATAGCATTGCGAAGAACACTCACTAAGCTTTTTGCCTCGGCAAATGAACAAATATAAACGCCTTGTTTCTCGCCAAACTGCGACAGGTCTTTCGGAAATGCTTTCGTAACTATCACTGCAATATCAGCTCCCTGATTATGCATATCCGATTTTAATTTTTCGATCCAGTCCATGCTGAAGTTTTCCGTTCTTTTACTTTCAAAAATGATCTTTCCGCATTCCTGTCCAATATTGTTCCTGACAGTTTGAATACAATCAGCGCCCCGGACGCCTTTACCAACTTCAGTGATTACATCAAAAGGAAAAGCTGTTCGCAGCATTTCTTCCAGTAATAATTCCTGCACTTCCCCTTGCGATTGCATGCTTCCCTGTTCCGCTTTTCGTTTCATTTCTTCAATCAGCTTCAGCTGGGCCTCAAGTTTTTCATCTTTTTCCTTCATGCGCAGCTGGAATTCTGTCTCTTTGGCGGCTATTCGCTGTTCTTCCAGCTTTCGTATTTCTGCAGCTAATTTTTCCCTTTCTTCCTGCAGTTTGCGCTGAACCGAAAGTTCCAGTTCAGCTTCTTTGTTCTTTAACTCCTGTTCTTTCTTCAGGAAATCAACCTGTTGCTGCCGGGCCAGCTTCAGCTTCTCTTCATTGTCTTTATTATTTTGTTCCAGCAGCCGGAGTTTGTTTTCAAAATCACCGGCAATATTTTTCCGGAGTATTTCCTCCAGTTCTTTTTCTTTATTTTTTTTCCATTCGTCGGCCCGGGCATTAGCTTCTTTGCGAACCTGCTCTTCGATCGATTTTCGAATAGATTCATTTGGCTCAAACTCTGTACCGCAATTCGGGCATTTTATTTCAGTTGCCATTTATCCTTTGTTTGTTCCAAATCTACAAATAAAAAAGAGGCTGTCTCAAAAGTGTTTTGGAACACAACGAACACTAAGAAAACACTAAGAGCACAACGCAAATAGCCTTTAATATTAATAGTCTTTGTGTCCGTTGTGCCTTCTTTGTGTTCGTTG
>JBQTHS010000173.1:0-13045 GCA_052389635.1 Bacteroidota bacterium
GCGGGGTTTGGGGAGGCCTCCCTTATCAGCTGAATTGCTGCATCCACATCTACCAAATTATTATACGAAAGTTCTTTACCGTTCAGCTGATCAAACAATTCATTCAGGTCGCCATAAAATATTGCTGATTGATGTGGGTTTTCGCCATACCGCATGGCTTTGGGATTAGTAACAGACTCCAGGAAGTATAAAGATTCAGAAGGACCAGTCTGCCGGACAGGCAGGTTAAAGTATTTGGCAATCGCCACGTCATAATGGGCCACCACTTCAAAGGCTTTTGCTGCAAAAGATTTGCGCTGCTCTAAAGTGATTTCTCCTTTTTGCTCTTTCAGCAGCGCTTCCAGCTCCGGATAATCTTTTTTGGTAGCTATCACCACTACATCTTTGAAGTTTTTGGCGGCGCCCCGAATCATAGAGGGCCCGCCGATATCAATTTTTTCAATGATTGCTTTCTCTCCCTCCTTCGGAGGGAGCCGGAGGGAGGCCGCGACGGTTTCTTCAAAAGGATAGAGGTCAACAATCACCAGATCAATTTCCGGGATATTATACTGCTTCATCTCCTGCACATGGGTTGCATCATCCCGTTTTCCAAGAATACCGCCGAATACAGAAGGGTGCAGTGTCTTTACTCTCCCTCCCAAAATTGAAGGATAAGAAGTAAGAGTTTCCACAGGCACTGCACTTACCCCAAGTTTTTCGATAAAAGTCTGGGTGCCACCAGTGGAATAAATGGTAACACCGAGCTTTGACAGTTCCTGTACAATATTCTCCAGTCCGTCTTTATAAAAAACAGAGATAAGCGCCGATTGAATCTTTTTGTTCATAAAATGATTGGGTTGAAGGAACAAGCATGCCACCCTGAAATTTCGGGGTGGCATGCATCGTCAGAAAAGCAAAGGTAGGCTACCGGAGGTTCATCACAAAAGCGCCTTTCATGGTCACATCATGCCAGGGAATCTGCAATGAGTCACAATCTTTTTTCCAGTAATTTGTCTTCCAGGCTGGAACTGAGCCGTCGAACACCACCTGCCTGATATCAAGTGATGCAGCCAGTTTTCTTATATAGACTTTCGGGTTTTTGGAAATGACCAGCAAATCAGCACGGAGCCTGATGGGTGCAGGAGTAAAAGAAACAGATTCATCAATAAACAGAATACGTTTTCCGAGATAATTAATATATCTGCCGTTACAGGATAATCCATCCATACTGGTTGCCTGAATGCGGAATAAAATACGGGAAGGTTTCAGGTGAAAGTTACGGGCAAAGCCTTCGGATAGCAGATCACTGTCACCAACAAACATATATTTTCTTCCGCTGATAAAATCAATAGCCCTTTTTTGCGGTATATTATATACAACAATCTTTTGCTGACGGTTGCTTTCTGTAAATGAAAATGACCTTAGTGCAATAAAGCCCAGTAATGCCAGCAATGCAGGTACTATGGCCTTTGCAGATTTTTCCATGAGCCAGTAACTTGCAAATGCTGCAAAGAGAAACAAAAGTGCTGCCTGCACAATTGTTATCTGTAAACCATCCCAGAGTGAACCGGGAATCAATTCCACTCTTTCCACATAAGTATTCATCAGCCAGATAAACCAACTTATCAGTTTACCAAGCAACAATGCGGCCCCCGGGATGAAGGAAATCACACAAAGAAGTATCTCTCCCAGCAAAATGGTGCTGGATAAAGGGACCGCCACAAAATTAGTAAGAATAAATAGGGAGGGGAATTGGTGAAAATGATAAATACTCAGCGGCAATGTGAGTATTTGTGCGGCAAGTGTTACTGCGTTAAGCTTCCACAGGAAATCAAGTATTTTATTTTTAAAGTAAAGCCAGTTGTAAACCGGCCTCATAAAGATGATGATACTGAGAACCGCTGCATAGGACAATTGAAAACCCACATCCCAGAGCCAGTAGGGATTGATGCATAAAAGCAGAAAGGCAGAAACGGCGATGGTATTGTAAATGGAGGTTTTCCGGCTGAAAGTTTCGCCTAGTACGATAAACGAAAACATCAGCGCAGAGCGAAGCACCGAAGGCTGCGCCCCGGCCAGTAAGCTGAAAGCCCAAAGGCCGGTAATGATAAGCAGCGGCCGCAGCCATTTCATATAGCGGTAGCGGCGGAAGGGTTTGAATAATAAAGCCAGCAACCAGTATATTAACCCGATGTGCAGGCCGGAGATGGCGATGATATGCACTACACCGGTATTGGTATAAGACTGCACCAGCGATTGTTCAAGGTCGTCTTTGTAGCCAATAAGCAGCGCTTCGGCCAGCCCGAGTTCTTTTTCACCGGGTATGTTTTTCCGGAGAATACTCAGCACCTTTTCACGGGAGGCAAAGATGATTTTCTTAAACTGGTTTTGCCTGAGCCCCGGAAGCACTTCAAACTCTCCGGGTTTCAGAAATACCTGGTGGGTGATACCTTTGAAAAGAGAGTACCTTTTATAGTCAAACCCGCCGGGATTGCCGGAGTTTTTGATCTCCTGGAGCGGTTTTTTGAAAATAATTTGTGAGCCATAAGGAAGTTGCTCCAATAATGAATCTGTAATACCTGCTGCTGTGTCTTTCCGGAAATAAACAATGATCCTTCCTTTTACAGGGGTTGTTGTATCACCGTTGACCAGGTAATTCACTTTTGCATCTGCCTTGAATGATTTTGTTTTCTCTACCGGCGGTTCAATTAATGTGACAATCAGCGGAGTGCCGCTTTTATAGGAATGGCCCAGCCATTGCCTGTCGTTGCGCACATCTTTTTGCCAGGCCAATATGGCGCCGGCACTCATAAAAGCAACAGAAATGGTAATGCCTGAAAAAAAGGAATATTTGTAGCGGTTAAAGAAAGGAGCAAAAAAGAATCCAAGTGTGGCGGTTAGCCCGGCGCAAAAAATTATCAGCCCTGTTTGAACAGGCAGCTGAAACTGCCACTGCATCACTATCCCGGCCATAAAAGCCAGCAGAACTTTTATAAAAGGGGCTTTCTTCCAGAAATGGTTACCGTACAGAGCCATACTGAAAAATAGTCAGCTTCTGATTTTCTGCCAATACTACTTTCCGGGTATGTTATTTCAGCATTTTGTTCAGGTAAGCTATTTGTCCAAGATGATAGATATTATGCTCAATCATCCCGTTCAGCAGAAAACGGAAATTGTATTTCCGGTAATCCACAATTTCCTTCAGAAAGGCATCATCCTTTTTCTTCAGAAGAGCGATTATCCTTTTGTGGGTGGCTTTGAACTGGGCAAGTCCTTTTTTCCAAATATGCACTTTGGGGTTTATGGGCCGCCAGTCCATCTTCTCAAAATCCGCCAGGTCCATCTCGTCGTCCTTTTCAATCCTCTTTAAAGTAAAACCGGCCCAGGTAATCATGTGGTACAACAGCTCAATCATTGAATGTTCTGTACCGGCTGGTTTCGCATAAACATTTTTGGGGTTCACTCCATCCAGGATGGAATACACCGCCCGGCCAAACCAGGGCTGTCCGTTGTTTACATTTTCGATACGCCGGATGATGGCTTGTACTTCCTTATTCATCACATAAAAATAAGGAAGCAAAGCCAATGATATTTTAGCGGTGATCCAGCCATTATTTTCACGGTATTTTTTTATTAATCTTACGGTATTTGGTATCATATTTTTCTCTAACTAATATGATAATCTTTCTTTTACAAATAATTTTAATTTGTAATTATTTGGTTAACACAGCATTACTTACAGTTTAATGACATTGACGCAGATAGCTTTACGGGGTAATCAATATTAGTCACCCCTCTAAATTTTAAAACTATGATGACAATTAAAAAAAAATCAGTAAAGGCTGGAAAAATGGTTGATACCAGGCATGTAGATAAGGTAATAAGGAATTACAAACAAGAACGCTGGGTACATAATTCAAAAAGATTAGGCAAAGAAGATTCATTGAGCGTATGGTACAGCGTAGAAGAACTCGAAGAATTCCTGGCAAAAGTGAAAGATTATGGCGGCGATGGTATCAAACTGTATTTTGGAGCCTACGATAAGGATGATGCGCCACAACCCCAGTATGAAGGAAGACAGACTGTTGTACTGGTGGCAACCAGGGAAAAACAAACCAGCAGGGGCGTTGCCAATAAGGATATTTACATCAATATGGAAGAAGGGGCGAGTATCCTGGCGTATAATGTGGGAAGACTCTGCCCTCCCTGGTGCGGCAACGGCGACGATTTTGATATCGGCATTACCATCATAGATAAAGGGCGGGATGGAATTATTGTTGCCTGATCGTGTAAACTGACCATGAAATAAACCTCCCGGTCTGTTCGGGAGGTTTATTTATATTTAACCTATATGTCATTTTTGTACCCCTATATTTATTTTATTGCCGGGAGTTTTATTGCAAGCCTGCTGGTTTATCTGAAACCGAACCAGTATTACAGGTCATTAAAACTATTTCCGCCATTTTTATTGGCCACATTCTCGGCTGAATTTTATGGCTCCTATTTATCTTATTCCGGGAAAAATAATGTGACTCTTTATAATTTTTTTTCAATAATTGAATTCTGCATTTATCTGTATATTATCAGATTAATGATAAATAATATCAGGGTAAAAAAAACCCTCTTTTTATGCATTATCCTTTACGGAATTACAGCTGTACTGAACATTCTTTTTTTTCAGGGGATGCATACATTCCACACCATTACCTATGCGTTGGGGTGCCTGCTGGTAGTAATTTCCTGTATCTATTATTTTCTTGAACTCTTCAGGTTTCCCAAATCAGAAAAACTGATAACCAATCCCTCATTCTGGATATGTTCCGGGCTATTGTTTTTTTATTGTTGCGGTTTCCCTTTGTACGGTCTTATTAATTTCTGGGGCAACATTTCGAAGCTGATAGTCAATAATTTTGGAAATATTGTTACCATCATGAACATCTTTTTATATTCCATGTTTACGATCGCTTTTATATGCACCAGAATCCGGAAATATACTTTGTCACCATCGTAGGCATTATACTGGGATTGCTACTCGTCAGCTTTATTGTTGCCATGCTGTTTCTTTATAAACGAAGGCAACAGAAACAGGAACAGGAAATGGCCCGGGTGAAAGATATGTATGAGAAAGAAGTGCTGCAATCCCAATTAGAGATTCAGGAAAACACTTTTAAAACAATTTCGCAGGAACTGCATGACAATATCGGACAGCTTCTTTCTGTTGTAAAACTCTCATTGTCTTCCCTGCCGCTGGAAAAAGAGCACAAAGCCTGGCCGCTTGTGGACCATTCACAAAAAGTGCTGAGTAAGGCGATCGCTGATCTTTCGAACCTTACCAAAAGCCTTCACACCGACCGGATAAATGACCTCGGTCTTACCGACTCTGTGCATTTTGAACTGATTGGTGTGGAAAATACCGGCATATTTAAAGCGGAGTTTTCTGTTTCCGGCGCCGAATTTCAGTTGCCGGAGCAAAAAGCAATTTTCCTTTTCCGCATGTTCCAGGAAATGCTGAATAACATCATCAAACATTCGGCCGCCACGCATATAAAGGTGCAGCTGACTTATGGGGCAGACAATATCTTTGTAATGCAGATAGAGGATAACGGGAAAGGGTTTGATGTGGAAAAAGTAAAATCCTCATTATCTTCCACCAAAGGGGTGGGGCTGAAAAGTATGTTTAACCGGGCCAAAATGATTGGTGCTGATATAAACGTAACCAGTGCGGTCAATATAGGCACACGGATAATTGTCACACTCCCATCTTAAATACCGGTAATGATGAAGGCGAAGCGGAAAATACAGGTGATTATCACTGACGACCATATCCTGATGCGGAATGCACTGGCAAGGCTGGTGAATTCGTTTGAAGGATATGCTGTGCTGACCGAAGCCGATAATGGCAAAGACCTTAAAGCAAAAATACAACAGCACCTGGTGCCGGATATAGTATTGCTGGATGTAAATATGCCGGAAATGGACGGCTTTGACACCACACAATGGCTGCACAAAAACTATCCGTATATTAAAGTACTGGTGCTTTCCATGCTGAGTGATGAAAAGACTATCATTAAAATGTTCCGCCTTGGCGCCAAAGGATATTTACTGAAGAATACTGACCCTGAGGAACTGAGGAAAGCACTGGATTCCATCACCGATAAAAATGTTTACCTGTCTGAATATGTGTCGGGCAAACTGGTAAGCGGATTAAATAAGGACGCAGAGAATGAAGCCAAACCCATCCAGTTGAATGAAAGGGAGAAAGATTTCCTGAAATGGACATGTACGGAACTTGCCTATAAAGATATTGCTGAGAAAATGAACATAAGCCCCCGCACTGCGGATGACTACAGGCAGTCATTATTCGGTAAATTGAAAGTGCACAGCCGGGTGGGGCTGGTGATGTATGCTATCAGGAATGGCATAGTGGAAATATAGCCGGTCAGAATTTATTTATTCAGCCCCGGCTTTTACCTTACTTTCCACATATTGCCGGTAGGAGATACGCTGCACTTTGCTCATTAGCCAGCCGGGGTAGTTAAAGATGCTGAAGGCCATCTGCTGCACCACATCATCTTTATGCAGCTCAAACACATCAAGGGCTTTTTGATATTCCTGAATTTTCTGTTTATTGTCTGTCATGTAGAAAGTCCGGTGCAGGCACTGTACCAGCGTCGTTTCAAACGGCCGGCGCTTTTTTCTTTTATAGAAATAAGCATAGGTAGCCCGGTATTGTGCATCAAAAAGCCGGGCATTATTGATACTGTAGGCGATGAGTAACAGCAGTATTTGTGCCACAGCCTCATGTTCTTCCCTTACCCCGTCTTTAAAATAAGTAATAGCTCTTCTGGAGAAATAAAGGGCATCGTCAAACTGTTCCAGCACAAATGATGCTATAGCAAGAGAAAGGTTCGCCGTACGGCTCAGGTCAGCATTCAGCATTGGCTCCCATACCGGATACTGGCTTTTCATAACGTTCACCAGTTTTTTCACTTCGGCATACCGGGCTGTCTTATTATAGATTTTATTCAGCGCCAGGTATTTGATGGCCTCAAAATTGGCCCGCTGCACCGGTTCTCCGATCAAGTCATTCAGCGGATCACTGAAAGCATCGGTCACATACTTATATGATCCATGCAGGATACCCGCATAGTTGATCATATACATCAGTTCTATGTAGTACTCACCGTGTGTACGGATAAAACCGCTATTCTTTTTCCAGTCAGAAAAAACATCCTGCAGCAAAGACAACGAGCTGCCGATATCATTGAGCAGATAAAACAGGGTTGCTTTATTCATCCTGTAATAATGCCCATACCAGAATGAAGGACTGTGGGTATGGGGGGTGCAGCTATTCACCCGCTGCAGCAGGCCGGTGATCTGTTTTTTCAGCAGGTCATCCATGTCGTAATGCGCTTTTCTTTTCAGCAGCAGGGTTTGGGTGTAAATATCCCGCAGGGTGATCATCTCAGCATATTCATCGTATGTGATCAGGTTGTTGCTGAATACGGAATGCAGTTCATCGTATTTCGTATGGGGGCTGCTGAAGAGCACCATTTTTTCAAACTCGGTCTTCAGCATGTTCAGCAGGGCGAAGGATTCTGATTGCCGGGCACGGATGACGGCTTTCTTCCAGATATGATGCGCCTCATCCGGCAATCCTTTCCTGCGGTACAACCGGACAAGCTGCACCTGCCTGTAAATATCATGACTGCTGCTGTGCTGGCTTTCATAGAGCAACAGGGCATCGCATAGCTGGCGGTGGAGATAATGTTTTTGAAAAGCCATATTCTTTTTAGTGAGGCCGGGAGAAAATTTTTCGATGATGGCTTTTTCATCATATTTTTTTTGTGTGGCAATGGCATCAAACAATTTCAGGTAGAGCTGTTGAGAAGCAGGCTGAACCGCAGAAAAATTTCTTTTAAAAAAAAGCTTTTCAGCACTGCACAATGTTTGTATAAATCGCCAGAGAAAATCAGAAGATGTTTTCAAACGAATGATTTTATATCCTTAAAATACATACTATGGGTCAAATATATAGCTTCTGAAACAATATCTTACATGTTGATCTTCTTATTCTTATACTGTGTAGTGATGAAAAACATTAACAGATGGGCCAAATAATTGGTGAAAATATAAACCACCTGTTTTAGCGGAGATGGTAGCTTTAAGTAAGAATAATTCAACTGATAATAAAGCCACCAACTTACCAGAAAGAACCAACACCAACTGCACCTGTTCAGAGACCGTTAGCCATTAAACCGAAAACCCATCCGCTAATTGGCGGATGGGTTTATTCTTTTATAAAATCAGTTCTTACTTGCTCAGGTACATACTCCTGTCCTTATACAGTTGCCGGAAGTAGGGGTCTCTGAGATTTTTAATGAAGCGGATAGCCTCACCGGTGCTTTTCATTTCAGGCCCCAGTTCCCTGCTCACTCCCGGAAATTTATTGAAGCTGAAAACAGGCTCCTTGATGGCAAAACCATCAAGAATTTTTTCTTCCGGGATGTCCCCCACTTTTATTTCCCCCAGCATCACTTTGGTGGCATAATTCAGGTATGGCTTATTGTAGGCTTTGGCGATAAATGGTGTTGTCCTCGATGCCCGTGGGTTGGCCTCAATCACATACACCTTGGTATCTTTAATAGCAAACTGAATATTGATCAATCCTTTTACTTTCAGTGTCAGGGCGATTTTTTTGGCATAGTCCACCATATCCTGAATTTCCAATGGAGAAAGATTGAAAGCGGGCAGCACGGCGTTACTGTCGCCGCTATGGATACCGGCCGGCTCGATATGCTCCATAATGCCCATAACATGAAATTTTTCGCCGTCGCAGATGGCATCTATTTCAGCTTCCTGGCAACGGTCCAGAAAATGATCAATTAATATTTTATTGCCGGGGATATGTTTCAGCAAACTCACCACCGCCTTTTCCACTTCATCATCATTCAGTACGATCCGCATCCGCTGTCCGCCAAGAACATACGAAGGACGGACCAGTACGGGGTACCCCACTTTATTCGCAACATTAACAGCATCGTCCACCGACCAGGCAGTGCCATAGTCAGGATAGGGAATATCCAGTTCTTTCAGCATGTCACTGAAACGGCCGCGGTCTTCAGCAATATCGAGGCTGTCAAAAGAAGTGCCGATAATGTTGATTCCTTTCTGATGTAATTTTTCTGCAAGCTTCAGTGCTGTTTGTCCGCCGAGCTGCACAATCACCCCGTCCGGTTTTTCATGTTCAATGATTTCCCACAAATGTTCCCAGTACACTGGTTCGAAATAAAGCTTATCGGCCATGTCAAAATCGGTACTCACCGTTTCCGGATTACAGTTTACCATGATGGCTTCGTACCCGCATTCTTTGATGGCCAGCAAACCATGCACACAGCAATAATCAAATTCAATTCCCTGTCCTATACGGTTGGGACCTGAACCAAGTACTATTATTTTCTTTTTATCCGAAACTTTACTCTCGTTACTGTTGCCTCCTTCAAAGGTGGAGTAGAAATAAGGGGTCTTCGCTTCAAATTCTGCAGAGCAGGTATCTACCATTTTATAAACCCTGGTGATACCCGCTGCCTTTCTTTTGTTATACACATCTTCCTCATCGCCGTGTTCCAGTATGCGGCTTATCTGCTCGTCACTGAAGCCATGCACTTTTGCTTCTCTTAGTAATTCCAACGGCATGTCTGCCAGGTCGTATTTTGCAATTTCTTTCTCAAGGGCGCAGATTTTCTGAATTTCATATAAAAACCATCTGTCAATCCCATTGGTGGCTTTTGAAATAGAGCCCACAGAGATACCGGCCATCAATGCATCTTTAATGCGGAAGATGCGGTCCCATTTCGGCGTCTTGATATATTCCAGCAGTTCATCAGCATGCATCAGGCTTTTGCCATAATAACCAAGGCCTACTGCATTGTTCTCTAAACTCTGACAGGCTTTTTGAATGGCTTCGGTGAAACTTCTTCCGATCGCCATCACTTCACCCACACTTTTCATCTGCAGACCCAGGGTATCATTGGCTCCTTTGAACTTGTCAAAATTCCAGCGGGGGATTTTGACAATCACATAATCAAGCGCCGGCTCAAAATAAGCAGATGTCGTTTTTGTGATTTGATTTTCCAGCTCATCTAATCTGTAACCTATCGCCAGTTTTGCAGCAATTTTTGCGATGGGATAGCCGGTAGCTTTGGACGCAAGGGCCGAAGAACGGCTCACCCGTGGATTAATTTCAATGGCAATGATCTCTTCTGTATCAGGATTGAGTGCAAACTGTACGTTACAGCCGCCTGCGAAATTTCCCAGGTCCCTCATCATCCTGATAGCGGTGTTACGCATCAGTTGCATGGCCGTATCGCTAAGTGTCATGGCCGGGGCTACGGTGATGGAGTCGCCGGTATGCACACCCATCGGGTCGAAATTTTCTACTGTGCAAATAATGCAGACATTGTCTGCCGCATCTCTGAGCAACTCCAGTTCAAATTCTTTCCAGCCGAGCACTGCTTTCTCCACCAGCACTTCATGAATGGGCGATGCCTGCAAACCTCTGTTTAATGCTTCGTCCAGCTCATCTTTATCATTTACAAAGCCGCCACCTGTTCCTCCCAAAGTGAACGACGGACGGATTACCAGCGGGAATCCTATTTCCTGTGCAAATTCTTTTCCTTCAAGGAATGAGTTAGCGGTTTTTGCCTGCGCAACTTTCACCCCGAGAGCAATCATCCACTGGCGGAATTTTTCCCGGTCTTCTGCCTTATCTATCGCTTTAATGTCAACACCAATCAGCCGTATATTATACTGCTTCCACAATCCGAGGTCTTCCGCTTCTTTGGCAAGGTTCAGTGCTGTTTGTCCGCCCATGGTTGGCAGTACGGCATCTAGTTCATTTTCCTGCAGAATTTGCTCAATGCTTTCCACCGTCAGCGGCAGCAGGTACACCCGGTCGGCCATCATCGGGTCGGTCATGATGGTGGCGGGATTGCTGTTGATCAAAATGACTTTTACCCCTTCTTCCCGCAGGCTGCGGGCCGCTTGTGTGCCGGAGTAGTCAAATTCACAGGCTTGTCCGATAATGATGGGGCCGGAGCCGATGATCAGTACTGATTTGATGGAATTGTCCTTTGGCATTTTTGCCCCCTCCTGGGAGGGGCTGGCTTGCCAGCCGTAGCTTTAGCGAAGGCTGGGGGAGTTAAACAAATTGCGCAAAAGTAGGGGAAAGCGGGGGTTTTGAACGGGTAAACTATTCCCTTTTTTCTCACACTTAATTGGAGGGAAAGATCTGCTGCGGTTTGGGAATCTTCCGGTATTTCAGCGAGTACTGGTCGTCATAGATATTGTGCTGCCGGCTGAGCACTTCTGTGACGAGTTGTTTGAAATCAGCCGGATGATTGAAGAATTTTTTGGTGGAAAAGCCTTCAGTAATCGTTCTGACATCGAGGGTATCATTTTTTCTATCAAGAGCAGAAACATAGAACACTTTTTGCTGTATTCTTTCCCTTTTTTTCTTATGGACTTCTTCAATAGTAACCCAGCCTTCAATATTCATAAACCGCTGGATACCTATATAAGAGGTGTAACCTGTAAATGTAGCTGTATCAGGCATAATCATATCTGCCTTTATACCTTTGCCATAACGTATGATGGTATAAAGAGAATCTGATTTTTGACTTATTTCCAGGGCTTCAATACCAAAAAAATCACTGCCATCTTTTACAATACCATACCAGTAGCCCAGCAGGCTGCTGTCCACAGCTTCCACCGGCCGGGGTTCCATCGGCACCGTTGACTCAAACGGGCAGGCTGACAATATGGTGCAGAGGGGCAACAGCCACCACCATTTTTTTTGTGCCATAACAATCCGAAAAGATACAACATTGATAAATACTGCCTGTACCACAATAGTGGTATTTTGTTCTTCATATTTTTGTGTATGCAGCGGCGGTTACCAGTTCTGACGTATTTATTGTTCTTTTCGTTGTCCCTTCCGGCCCAGCCGGTTCCCTATCCGAAGAATTATTTCCGCAATCCGGTGGGTGTGCCCATGGAACTGGCAGCCAATTTTGGGGAACTGCGCCCCAGTCACTGGCATATGGGGCTCGACATCAGAACCGGTGCTAAAGAAAACTACCCGGTCTATGCTGCTGCGGAAGGATATATTGCCCATATCGGAATCCGGCCGCAGAGTTTTGGCCGTTTCCTCATCATCAATCATCCAAATGGCCTTTCTACTCTTTATGCCCACCTGAATGATTTTTACCCGGCGCTGGAAGAATACGTAACAACTAAGCAATATGAACAAGAAAGCTGGGCCATTGAACTAAACTTTACAAAGGAGCAGTTCGCCGTAACAAAAGGAGCATTTATTGCCTATAGCGGCAACAGCGGCGGTTCGCAGGGGCCACATCTGCATTTTGAAATATTTAATACCCAAACACAAAAAAGGCTTAACCCTTTGTTGTTTGATTTTCCGCTGAAAGACGCTGTGCCCCCCAGCCTGGTGAAACTGGCAATATATGACCGGAGCAAATCTGTATATGAACAAACACCGCAGTTTTTTAACCTGAAGAACACTGACAGCGGGTATATCATCCCCAAAATTCCGGTGATAAGAACAGGGTTGAGCAAACTAAGCTTTGCCCTGCAGGCTTATGACCGAACGAGCGGCTCCAATAACCCCAACGGTATCTTTTCCGCCAAATTGTATGTGGATGACGAACCACAAATTGCTTTTGTACTGGACAGCATTGATTATGATGAAACGCTGTATATGAATGCCCATGTGGATTATAAATTGCGGTACAATGGCAGCGCTTTTATCCAGCATCTTTCTCAGATGCCCGGCGACCACGGGGCGGCGTATAAAAAAATAAAAGGAGATGGTGTTACAGTGCTAAGCGATACCAGCCTTCATACCATCAGCATCGAAGTAAAAGATGCGGCGGGCAATGCATCACGGCTTAATTTTTTTATTCAGCATGATGACAGCCTCGCTGTTGCTGAAACACGGTTCAGTACGGCAACTACATTTGCAGCAGGTAAGGTAAATGTGCTGGAG
>JBQTHS010000174.1:0-7504 GCA_052389635.1 Bacteroidota bacterium
CGGTTAAATTCAGGAAATAATTTTCATAACCAGCAATTCAACATAACTCACATATTTTCTGGCTGGTTCTATAAACTGATGGGTGCTTTCGGCATCTTCTTCTAAATTGTCGCTGTAATCATCCTCAATTCTTTCCTGCATCAGCCGGCTGAAAAAGGATGCCTGCTCCATTTCAAACCGGTCTTTCTGAACAAAATGCAAATGAAGCTGATTGACTACACCGCTGTGCGTTTTAGGGATAATATCTTCAATAAGCAATAAGGCTTTGGTGGCATGAAAGCAACTATAGTAAAGCCGGTTAATAACGGTTGTGTAGAACTTATTTTGAAAAAGTATATCCGCCTCGTTAAGAAAAGCTTTGGCTTTTTTCAATTTTAGCAAAATTGCTTTACGTTTATCCTCTGTCATAAAGCCCGGCTATTTTGGCTAACTGTTTTTTTGAGGGAATAATAAGCGGGATTGCGGTGCCAGTCCTGTTTGGTTACTATCAGCAGGTTTACAAAAGCACCCATCGCCACACTCAGCGGAAAAACCCGGTTATGGACTGCCTGTTTTAGTGCCGGAGAAATTTTTTTTGCCCCTGAAAGTACAAGTATATCCCAATCGCTTTCTGCTGCAGATGTGCCACTGGCCCGGCTGCCAAACAAATAAACAACTGCATCCGGTAAAATCTGCAGAATTTGTTTTTTTATACTTATTAATATTTGTTGTTCGTTCAACACAAGGTAAAGTTCTGTATATTTTCTCAGATTTCGGTTTAATAAGAGGAACTAAGTTTAGTAAATTGCATCCCTTATGCAGGACTATTTAAACGGACTGAACGAACGGCAGCGAGAAGCGGTATTACATATTGACGGACCGATAATGATCGTGGCTGGCGCCGGCAGCGGGAAAACAAAAGTATTGACCACAAGGGTCATTCACCTGATGGCTAACGGGGTGGATGCGTTCAATATCCTTGCCCTCACTTTTACCAACAAGGCAGCAAAGGAAATGAAGGAAAGGGTGGAGAGGATCCTGGGCAATGGCGAAGCCCGGAACTTATATATCGGCACATTCCACTCTGTTTTTGCAAGGATACTCCGCTTTGAAGCGGATAAGATCGGGTACCCCCGCAGTTTTACTATTTATGACACCGATGATGCAAAGAGTGTGGTCAAGACGGTCGTCAACGAACTAAATCTTGATGACAAGCATTATAAGCCCAATATTGTTTACAACCGGATCTCAGCTGCCAAGAATGCCCTGGTCGGTCCGGCCGAATACCGGAACGACTATGGTCTCCAGCAGGAAGATATGCGCAGCAACCGTCCGGCTATTGCACAGATATATGATGCCTACACAAAGCGTTGTTTTAAGAACGGGGCGATGGATTTTGATGACCTGTTGCTGAAATTCTATGAATTACTGAAAAATATCCCGGAAAGCTTATCGAAATACCAGCACAAGTTCAGGTACATTTTAATTGATGAGTACCAGGATACCAATCCCGCTCAATATGAGATCATCAAACTGCTGGGCGCCATGCATGAGAATGTATGTGTGGTGGGAGACGATGCGCAAAGTATTTATTCCTTCCGCGGCGCCACCATCCAGAATATCTTACAGTTCCGGAAGGATTATGATGATGTGAAGACCGTAAAGCTGGAACAGAACTATCGCAGCACAAAAAGCATCCTGCATGTTGCCAACGAAGTAATTAAGAATAATAAAGGCCAGATAGAGAAAAATCTTTTTACGGAGAACAAGGAAGGTGAAAAGATAAAACTGGTACGGACGATGACCGATAATGATGAAGGAAAATTTGTGGCTGACAGCATACAGGAACAAAAACTCCGCAATCACTACAGCAACAGGGATTTTGCCATTCTTTACCGCACCAATGCGCAAAGCCGGGCTTTCGAGGAGGCCTTGCGGAGAATGGGGATCCCATATACCATCTATGGCGGCATCAGCTTCTATCAAAGGAAAGAAGTTAAGGACCTGGTGGCCTATCTCCGGATCATCGTCAACCCAAAGGACGAGGAAGCTTTAAAACGGATCATCAATTACCCGGCAAGGGGAATTGGTAAAACCACGATTGATAAATTAATATTGGAAGCAAACACAGCGAATATCAGTATGTGGGAAGTGCTGGAACGAGCCAATGAATTTGGATTCCGCGTAGGAACACTTAGTGCCTTGCAGGATTTTGTGACGATGATAAAAAGTTTTGCCAGCATGCTGACCAGACAGAATGCCTATGATGTGGCTTTTCATGTAGGCAAGCAAACAGGTCTTGTAAAAGAATTATTTAATGACAAGAGCACAGAAGGAATACAGCGGTATGAAAACATACAGGAATTATTGAACTCTGTCAAGGAATGGACAGAAAGCCCCGATAATGAAGATGGCGAGTTGGTGAATAAAAGCCTGGCATCTTATTTACAGCAGATCACCCTGCTGACAGATGCTGATGATAAAGACCCGGATGCCGATACCGTAAAACTGATGACCATACATGCAGCCAAAGGACTGGAGTTTAGTTGTGTGTTTGCCGCCGGCCTGGAGGAAATGCTTTTCCCCAATGCCCTCGCCATTAATACAAGAGAAGAGCTGGAAGAAGAAAGAAGGCTGTTTTATGTGGTGGTAACAAGGGCCAAACAGCGATTGTGGGTTACCTACGCCAATACCCGTTATCGGTTTGGGCAGTTGGTGCAAAATGACCCCAGCCGTTTTATTGAAGAGATACCTGAAGAATATATGGACAGGAGTTTTGCCGGCGGAGGCTCAAAAAACCAGACACAAGGCAAATGGGGAGGCGGATCCGCCTTCAACCGGATGAAAGGTTGGGGCGATAACTCATACGGCGATGTGCAAGAGGCCGAAAAAAGATATGGTCCCGCCGCTGGTAAAAAACAATCATCATCTCCCTCTTACCTCGCACCCAAAGCCACGCAACCCAAAGTGGTTGAACATACACCCTCGGCTGATTTTGCGGCCAGCGATACTTCTAATTTGCAGGCTGGTCAAAAAGTAGAGCATCAGAAGTTTGGTTTTGGAGAAGTGATAAAGATGGAAGGGGCATCACATAACCCGATCGCTACTGTAAAATTTGAGCATAGTGGTGAGAAGAAGATCATGCTGAATTATGCCAAGTTGAGAATCATTGAGTAAGGAGGATTCTCCTCCAACTGTCATAAAACTATTTTGCTGAGTTTTCCACATTTATTAAACCGGTTGGTATAATGTTTGTCTATTAGTCGTTGTTGCAGGATTACGAAGGATGATTCAACTGTAACCGTTTAACCAACCGGAAATTTCTGATCCACCTAACAGAAATTTTCATTTAACCAGAAATCTGTAGGACGGAAAGTATCGTATGTAACAGGCGAATAGTCTGTACTGTATAAATTTATTTATTCATCAAAAACAATGAGCTATGAAGACGATTCAAAAAACCCTTGCATTATCTATCGCTACCCTGACGGTTTCCTTTGCCTTCGGCCAACTGGGCCTGGGTGTAACATCCACAACACAGGCCGTGGTAAATGCAACAGCCAGCACAGCAGCTGTTGCCCAAACCAGCCAGGCAGCCTCCGCCGCAGTAAAAAGTACAGTGAATACGGCGGTAGCTAAAACCGTGGATCTGAAAACCACAGCGGGTACTACTGTCAATGCAACGAGCAAGCGGGCTGTAAGTACAACCGACCAGGTAAAGAAGGATGTGAAAAACAGTACTGATGTGAACGCAGGAGTTGGCGTGCAAACATCCTCTTCAGTAAACGGTAACACACAGGCGGGTAACAGTTCTGTACAAACAGGGATTGCTTCCAACACATCAGGCAATGCGGATGTGCAGGTGAACGGAAGTAAAGTGATCGACAGGACAGAAGCGGCAGCCAACGGAGTAATCATCGTTGCTGAAAATAAAACCGCGGCTACAGTGGAAACAGCCAAAGAAATAAAAGCGACTGCTGCCGCTGAAGTAAAAGGGGATGTACAAGCGGCAAAAGAAACAGCTGCCTCCGTAAAACCCCGGGCCAATGCCAACGTTTCTGCTGAAGCAAAAACAGAAACAAAAGCAACGGTAACCAAACAGTAATCCGTAAACTTCGCTATACACATGCCCTTCCTGACTGGGGAAGGGCATCTTTTCAATCAACTCTTTTTATATGAAGCGATATACCCACAGTATTATCCTGATCATTGCACTCTCTTTTTCCTGTGCCTCCCGGGCACAGGAAGATTCTGACAGGGAGGCAGGAAAGACACAGCTTAAACTGGGTGCATTTTATACCAGCGGCCTTCATTACTATGGGCGTACAGACAGCCTGCGAAGCAGCGGCTTTTTCCCGGTTGCTGAACTATGGGTTGATAACCATTTTTACATTACTGCGGCACCGGTATTCATCCATAACCGTGCTACCGCATTTGAGTATGCCGGATCAGTGGCCACGATGGGGTACCGCTTTGGCAGGGACAACCGCTCAGCGGGAAATATTTACCTCGTCAAACCCATCTATAAGGACAACAGTGAACTGGTGCAGTCTGCGCTGAAAGCGCAGGCCGTTGGTACGCATACCTGGCTTAATTCAATGATGAATATTACCCTCGGCGGAGATATCAAGTTGAGTGACAAACTGGATTATGGCGTTACGGCCGGGCTGGACCATATTTTTCGTATTCAATTGTCAGAAAGATCAGTGCTGGTGGTTGACCCCTCCGCCTATATTAATGCAGGCACCCAGCAGTTTACCCGAACATCTTACAAGCAAAGCGGTTTTTTGGGTTTTCCGGGTGTACAGCAGCAGGTAACAGAGGAGGTGAAAAAATTCAATATCCTTTCTTATGAATTTTCGGTGCCAATGGTTTTTGGAAAAGGGAAATTTCAGCTCATTGCCAACCCGGCATATGTGCTCCCGCAGAACCTCATAACCATTCCCGGCAGGCCCGACCTTTCAGAAAGGGGGAAGGATATGTTTTACATAACGGCAGGCGCTAAAATTGTTTTTTGATAACAGCAACGTGAAGCAGAGAAGAGGGTCGTCGGCAGGCGGCCCTTTTCATTTTATTTAAAAGCATGAATTAACATTTTACAATAACGGCGGCGGTTATATTTGTTCTGCTTTTACCACCGAAAGACAGCGACATGTTATCCCGCCGGGCCAAAAAAAAATTACGACGTTTTGTACTGCTCTCTGTTATTGTTGCTGTTGTTGGCAGCGCAGCCTGGCTGATCTACCTGCGTACACAGACCCGGAAGCCAAAATTTATCCGTTACCCGGAATTTGGTATCAGTATCCCTGAAAGCTATTCCATACACGGGATAGATGTTTCTAAATACCAGTCCGCTATTGCCTGGGAGGAAGTGAGGGCGATGAAAGTAAGGAATATTCAATTAGGCTTTGCCTTTATCAAAGCCACAGAAGGCATCGGTAATACTGATCCGCAATTTAAACGAAACTGGAAAAAATCAAAGGAAGCCGGCGTTTACCGGGGAGCCTATCATTTTTTCATTGCTTCAAAGGACGGAAAACTGCAAGCCGAGAATTTTATTGATAAAGTGGAACTGGAACCCGGCGACCTGCCGCCGGTACTGGATCTGGAGCAACTCAACGGCACCAGTACGGGACAATTGCGTAAGGAGGCTAAACGCTGGCTGGAAACGGCAGAGGCTTATTATCATGTAAAGCCCATCATTTATACTAACGTGGATTTTTACAACCGCCATCTCGGCGGGGAGTTTGACAGTTATCCACTGTGGGTAGCGCATTACTACCAGCCTGAGCAACCCCGTATCAGCAGGGGCTGGGTCTTCTGGCAGCACAGTGATGAAGGGAGGGTGAATGGGATCACTCACCCGGTTGACTTCAATGTATTCAATGGCGACTCCCTGGATTTTAAACTACTGCTCATTCGTTAAACAGCTGTGAACAATAACTGGAGATTAAACTACCTTAAAGGACTGAATCAATCAATATGGAACGTGGCTGGGATCCGCAGGTCAAAAAATATCTGAAGAAGGTCATGGGTTCACTTTCGTTCGGCCTGCTATGGCTCATGACCGGTGTTACCGCTGGTATCTATTATGAACTCGCATACAGCAACGGGAAGCCGGTTATTTACACTGTTCTTTTTTATGCAGGAATGCTCATCTCACTGCTGCTGCTTATCCGCTACCTGTATAATACCTGGAAAAAGGAGGAGGATTAGTTCTTAGTATCCAGTATCACCGGTGTGTTCCCCTTCCCCATTACGATCACTTTTGAATTGGGCGACTTGGCCAGTTCCAGGTATGCTTTTATCTGCTCGTATTGCAACTGCTGGTCGGTCCTTTAGCTTCGTCTCATCAAATTAATCAATAAATATTATTACTACTACCTTTTCTTTTTTTGTTACTTTTTTTCTTTTAGAATCCACAGTTTTACTGTGGAAAAACATAACCGAACAGCGGGGGCGCCTTATTAGAACGTCAAGGTTAAATACCTAAGGGCTGATCGAATCCCCCGCTGTTTATTTGCCCCGGTGTCTATATAGCAATTGGGGTTTTAATACCCGGTATCAAGGGCTGAGACGACAAGGCAAACCGGTTATGATTATATAACAAGTTCAACTTAAAGTTATGAAAAAGAACAAACAGTTTTACCTGGGACTGGACATTTCCAAACCTTTTTTTGATGCCTGCTTACTGATCGTAAACGGTGAGAGTAAACAGGAACTGCCAACGCAACAGTTCAACAACGACAAAGCAGGTCTTAAACATTTTGAGCAGTGGCTAAAAAAATCGGGAGTGAGTTATGATGCCAATACATTGGTGGTGATAGAAAATACGGGCATCTATCACCGGCTGATCTGGAAATTCTGCAGCAGCAAAAATCTTCCGATTCACATCGGCAATGCGGCCCACATTAAATGGAGCCTGGGCATTACCCGGGGCAAGAGTGATGAGATAGACAGCCAGCGTCTGTGCACTTACGGTTACCGTCATCGTGGAGAGCTGCAAAGCACGGCAGCGCTGAATCCTGTGTTTTTGCAGCTCAAAGATCTGATGACTAACCGGACCCGGTTGATGAACCAGATGAGCGGATTAAAAGCATATCTGAATGAACTGGAAAAAGTGAACGATACAAGTTTTGCAAAGATGCAGCAGCAATGTAACAAAGCGGTACTGGAAGGATTTAAAAAGTCAATGAAAGCCATTGATGAACTAATAAAAAAACTCGTAGTAAAGGATCCGCAACTGCAAACTAAATACCGGTTGCTGCGAACCGTGCCCGGTATAGGTCACTGGATAGCGCTGTACCTGATTGTGTGCACTAAAAACTTCACCAATGGAATCACCGGCAAGCAACTGGCCTGTTATGCCGGTGTGGTACCCTTTGAACATAGCAGCGGCATCAGCATCCGGGGAAGAAACCGGGTACATAAAATGGCCAATAAAGATTTAAAAAAATTACTGCACCTGGGAGCCCTATCCGCCATCAAGTATTATAAAGAATTTAAAATATATTATCAGCGCAAA
>JBQTHS010000175.1:0-2901 GCA_052389635.1 Bacteroidota bacterium
AGAAAAACACTTTTAATTATCGGCATTGTTGTTAGCCTTACCATTTTTTTTATGGCCTTTAGGGAAATGTTCATGGATATTATAACAAAGTATAAGGGGATAAAAGTGTCGGCTTTAATTTTAAACACATCTCAGAGCTGCGATAGATATAAATATAATACTGTGTTATGTGAAAGCGATGAGTTTGAGGTTAGCATTTCGAGGTCAGATTGCCGGAAGTCAATATATAGGACAGGTCAAAGAGTTGAACTGTTATATCATGATGGGTTTAAAAATCTGGTTTGGCCCGAAAGCCAACCAGAAGTTGTACCTGTAATTTTGCTGATCTTTATCATTGTAATCGCTGTTAAAATGGCCAGGAATTGGAATAAATCATAAGAAGAATTAACGTGTCGAATTAGAATCCTTTCCGCCCGGCGTTTCCGCACTCAACCCTTTTCGGCCCATGTCTGCCGTGTGCGGGTAATGCGGGCAGGCAGGCGACATTGGGCAATTATGCAGGAGAACGCTGAAGTTAAGGAGCAATATGAAATGATGAATAAACAGAAACAAAAAATGAGATAAGAAGAGATAAAGTAAAAGCCCGGAGTTCCTGCCTGCGCACAAGACAGGGAGTAGGAGACTCCCGGCTGAAAAAAATAAAGAGTAATACACACGGTAGCGTCAAGCCGCAGAGATGCCCGGCTTTGAATTTTGATTTATAATTTATTTGGTTCTTGTCTCTTCGGTTCCTGGTTCTTAAACATATCACCCCAGCGCCTTCGCCGTCTGCCCGATCATATACCCGTTATGGTAAAGTTGTAAGGTGTATGTGCCTTTCTGGTATTCATCCGCATTGATGGAGAAGGTCAGGTTTTTTCTCTCGCCTTTCTGGTATTCAAATTTTATTTTGCGGGTGTAGCGTTTTTTGCCTTCGGTCTTTGTATCAATAGTGCTGGCGGACTCCCACACATCGTTGGTCAGCAGTTTGCCGTCCGGCTGGGTGATGACGACATACACTTCTGTGCTGTTATAATCAGCAATATTGTTCTGCACCGCAAAAGAGATAATCAGCTTGGAAGTTTTCTTGGCGGTGGTGGTTTCCTGCTCTTTATCATTTTTTACCGCAACAGGGGAAAGCTTTACTTCGGAAGCAAAAAATGCAGAAGCCTGGTTTATTTTTTCGGTGAGCACTTTGTTTTCCTCACCCAACTGCTGGTTGCTGGTTTCAAGTCCTTTTACCTGCACATTCACTTTATCGAGCATGGCGGTTATCTGCTGCTTTTCTTCTTCTATGCTGCTGTTGCGGTTCTGCAGGTCGCTAACGAGCAACTGGAGTTCAATGGTTTTTTTGCGGGCCAGGTCAATATCAGCTTTTTTCACATTGTTTTTTTTCAGGATAGCGGATATTTCTGTGCGCAGCCGGTATATCTCGGCGAGTTTTTCATTCAGCTCGCCTTTTAGCAGGCCCTGTGTGTTTTTGCTGGAGTCTAATTGTGCACCGAGGTCGTTGATGGTAAGGGAATATATCTTCTGCAGGGAGTCCTGCACACCCTGTGCCACAGCGATGGAATCCTTGATGTAAACCTCGTTGCGGTGATTGCTGTAACGGGTCTTGTCGTAAAGATGATAGACCCATGTGCCCACCAGGCCCACGGACAGCATCACAAGAAGGGATGAACGGATATCTTTCACTGCGCCAATCTAATTAATCGGGAGCTGAAGAGGCCAAAAAAGAGTTCACATTGTGGAAAACCATTTCGCAGGCTTTAATTATCTGCTTCATCACCCACATAGGCCGACACCCAGCCCACCTGCCCGTTTTTGACTAAATAAAAATATTTGCTGTCGAACACAGATTCAAACTGCCGCATGATCTTCATCAACAACCCTGCACCCGCCATCAGCGAACGCTGGTCAAAAACTTTATGCACCCTTTCTACTTCTGTTTTGATGGCTTCTTTTTCATCGGCCTTCATCAGGCCGGAGGAAAGCATCGGGGCGGCATAAGCGCCGGGGTTTGCATAAATTTTTTCGCAGAACTTTTTTACTTCATCAAAACTCACCGATACAATGGGATTGTCCACCAGTTCCGGATGGGTGAGGGTGGCCACTGCCCATGCAATGCCCCCGCTTACAGCAATATTGTCGCTGAGCGGATAAGCCCCGCTGGAGTTCACCGCATAAATGATCTCCGAATTTTCTGCGCCTGCCAGCACCCGCTGAAGGTGTTTATAATAATTCAGCAGGCTGGCATCTCCGTCCAATCTTTTTTCGGTGGCGTTTGCAGCGCTTTTGGTGCCCCAGTTAAGCTGGAACAATTTAAAATCGTCTGTATTGCCAAATGGGAAAAAACCGCCCTTGGTATTGCCGCTGCCGATGTCAATCAGGAAAGTGCTATAGCGCCTTGAATCCGGAACGATGCCGAGGTGAGAAAGCCTGGCTTCCTTGGTAACATCCACTACCTCCACCTGCCGGTTGGGTTCGCCAATGGCTTGTCTGAACTGATCAACCAACCTGGTCACCCATTCTGTTTTACTATCCTTCTCCGATTGAATCTTTACCCCGCTGCTAATGACGGTGAATATTCTCTTTGCCGGGATCTTATACTCCTTCACTGCTTTTTCATACATGCCAAAAAAGCCTTTCAGCGTGGCGTCAAAGGTTGGACCGGTAAAAGAGATGAAATCAGTATTAACGGAAGTGTCTTTCAGTATATTAAAAGCGCCGTTGCGTTTTGCGTTCCTGCCTATTTCGATTACACTCATTTTTACCCCTTTGGAACCCACTTCAATGCCGGTGTAGATATTGGAGTTATTGTATTTGGGTTTCAGGGTGCTTTGCGCAGACAGGGAGAAACAGGCACACAGCATGCAGGCGGACAGCAGGAAGCGCCGCAGTCGGATACTCATCATGGGTCAG
>JBQTHS010000176.1:0-25793 GCA_052389635.1 Bacteroidota bacterium
AGCAAAACCCTGAAGAATTAATTGAGTCAGGTTATTTAAAAATTCGGAAATCTTTAGAACAAGACATTTTACAAATATTGAAAACACTAGATCCGTACTTTTTTGAAAAAATAGTTGTTGCTCTACTTGTTAAAATGGGTTATGGTGGCTCTATTCAAGATGCAGGTCAAGCAATTGGCAAAAGCGGGGACGAGGGCATTGATGGAATTATTAAGGAAGATAAGCTTGGTTTAGATGTAATTTACCTTCAAGCAAAGAGATGGGAAAATGTAGTTGGCAGGCCTGAAATACAAAAGTTTGTTGGCGCATTGGCGGGGCAACGGGCAAAAAAAGGGGTATTTATTACTACCTCAAGCTTTACAAAAGAAGCTATCACTTATTCATCACAAATGGATACTAAAATTGTTTTGATAGATGGCGAAAAACTATCGCAGCTTATGATTGACCATAATCTTGGTGTATCCGTTCAGAATATTTACGAAATAAAGAAAATAGATTCCGATTATTTTGAAGAAGAATAATCAGGGCTAAAGCCCTTCAGAGAAATCATTTAATTAACCCCGGCCTTAAGGCCGGGGTTAATCGTTCAAGCTGGTAAGTGGGCTTTAGCCCTGAACGCTGGTTATGAATTGAGCAACTGTTTCAAAACTGCCGTCACCTTCCACGCATCCGGCAGCATCGCCTGCTCCAGTCCCATATTCATCGGCACAGCAGGCAGGCAATCACTTGCTCTCCTTATCCCGGTTAGTAAACTAATCATCTTTTGTCAGCCTGCCGTAATTAAAAGGTTTAGTCATCTGTCAGGAATTTATACATAAATATGTACCAAATCTGTTACATACAAGTTTGTAACATATAACTTTGTTTCAAAAAAGGGAAACCACCCGGCTCAGGAGCAGAGCATGCCCTGTAGCCTATCAGCCACTTTCTTCGCATTGGGCAGCATCGCCTGCTCCAGGCCCATATTCATCGGTACTGCAGGCAGGTTTAAAGCACCCAATACTTCCACCGGCGCATCCAGGGATTGAAAACAGTTTTTAGAAATGCGTCCTGCCAATGCTTCGGCAAAAGAATTATTCTGCTGTTCTTCTGTAAGCACCAAACATTTGCCGTGGGCCTTCACTCTTTCATATATCAATGCCTCGTCCAGCGGAAACAAAGTCCGCAGGTCCAGCACTTCTATCTGTTGATTGAATTGTTTTGCAGCGGCTTTCGCCCAATATACCCCCATGCCATAAGTAACGACAACACAACTTTCGCCATTTCCAATCTTTTCAGCATATGCTTGCACCACTATATTGGCTTTACCAAAAGGAAGTATATAATCAGCAGACGGTTCTGGTGTCTTAGCCTCTTCAGTTCCGGGCACTTTGCTCCAGTAAAGCCCTTTATGCTCCAGCATTACCACAGGATTGGGGTCGTAGTAGGCGGCTTTCATCAGGCCCTTCATATCCGCCGCATTGGATGGATACGCAATTTTAATTCCTTTTACAGACAAAACAGTTGTTTCCACACTGCCGCTGTGATAAGGGCCGCCGCCACCATAAGCCCCGATGGGCACTCTCAATATCATTGACACCGGGAACCTGCCGCAACTGAGATAACAGCTTTTTGAAACTTCTGTTACCAGCTGGTTCAAGCCGGGATAGATATAATCGGCAAACTGCACTTCCACAATCGGTTTTAATCCCACCGCACTCATGCCCACACAGGAACCTACTACATAAGCTTCCTGTATCGCTGTATTAAACACCCGGTGGTCGCCAAACTGTTCTCCTAATGTGGCTGCCTCACGGAATACACCACCCAGTCGTTTCCCCACATCCTGCCCGTATAAAACGGCTTCGGGATGTTTTTCCATTAATTCTCTTATCGCAAACAATGCCGCATCCACCATGATTATTTTTTCTGCACCCGCAGGGCTTCTCTCCCCTTTTTCTTCGGTAACCGTTGTTGGGGCAAATACATGATCTTCTACCGTGGCCGGATCAGGCTCCGGAGAAGACACCGCCCTGGCAAAATCATTGGCTACTAATTCAGCAGCTTCATTTTCCGTCTGCTGCAGTTCATTTTCACTCACTCCCAGTTCCAGTATTTTTTTTCTGAGTTTTGGATTTGGGTCATGCGCCAGGTGCTTTGCCCAGTCCTCATCCGTCCTGTAAAACTCTTTTCTCACTCCGCTGGTGTGATGGCCCAGCAGCGGCACCTGTGCATGAACGAGATAAGGCTTTCTTTTCTCCCTTACATACTCCAGCACTTCTTTCATCACCGAATACGATGCTTCAAAATCGCTGCCATCCACCTGCACCCGGTTCATACCTTTAAAACCGGCTGCAAACTCAAAGGCATTCATCGCCCTTGCCTCTTCCGCCGCTACACTGATGCCCCAGCTATTGTCCTGCACTAAATAGATGATGGGTAATTGTTTCAGCACGGCAAACTGGAATGCCTCGCTTATTTCACCTTCCGTTATACTGGCATCGCCAAGTGAACAGACGACAACCGGCAGCTCGCCGTTTTTTCCTCTGGTCAGTTGAGACGGAAGATGGTTTTCCAGGTGCTGTATGGCCTGGGCAATGCCTGTTGTTGGTATCACCTGCATTCCCGTTGCACTGCTCTGGTGAATGATCGTTGGTTTATCATCTCCCCGGTAATTGGGGTGAGAATAATATTCACGGCCGCCGGTGAAAATATCATCGCCCTTCGCCAGCAGTTGCAGCATCTGCTCATAAGGGGTAAACCCCATTCCCAGTACCAGGCTTTCATCCCTGTAATAAGGGCTTACAAAATCATGTGGCTGTAACTGAAAAGCTGTGGCCAATTGTATGGCTTCGTGGCCTCTTGATGTGGAATGAACGTATTTACAAATATTGCGGTTGGCTTCGTAGGTTTCGGCCATCGCTTTCACCTGGCTCATCAGGCGGTAAGCTTTCAGTAGTATATTGATATCCGTCATGGGCGGCAACAAAAATAGGGCAACTCAGGGAGGCATAAAAGAAAAGGCAGTGCAGCAGTTTGATTTTTTGCACTAAGTCCCAAAGGCACAAAGTAACACTAAGCATTCTTTGTGAATACTTAGTGACCTGGTGTCTTTGTGGCGTAGCCTGTCTGTATTTTAAAGCCGATACATCTGCAAAGAAAAGCCATCCCGGTATGAGATGGCTCTTCACGGCAGTTAGTATTGGTTTATTTCACTTCCAGTGCAAACATGCTGTCATCTTCAATAAAGGCCTCCAGTTCGTCCCCTACTACCGCTTCTCCCACCCCGGCCGGTGTACCGGTGAAGATCACATCACCGATATTGACAGAAAAGTAATTGGAGATATAGGATACGATCTTGTCGAAGCTGTGTATCATATCAGATGAATTGCCCTGCTGCACCAGTTCTTTATTTTTGTAGAGGCAGAAGTTGATGTCCTTCTTATTTTTGATACTGGCCAGCGGCAACCATTTTCCTATTACGGCCGAATTGTCCCATGCCTTGGCTTTTTCCCAGGGCAGCCCTTTTTCTTTCAGTTCATTCTGCACATCCCGGGCGGTAAAATCAATGCCAGCGGTAATCGCATCATAGTATTTTGCAGCAAATTTTTCCTGGATGTATTTGCCGTTCTTGCTGATCCGGAGGACCAGTTCACATTCATAATGCAGTTCGTTGGTGAACTCAGGATAGTAAAAAGGCGTATGCGGCTGCAGCATGGCACTTTTGGGCTTCATAAAAATGATGGGTTCTTCAGGAACTTCATTGCCCAGTTCTTCAGCATGTGCTGCATAGTTACGGCCGACACAGAAAATCTTCATAAACAGGTGGTGTTAGTGATAAATACACCGGATACTTTACACATCGTGTTGTTTATCCCATATATTCAGTGGTCATCAATATGTCTATTGGATTCTCCCGTATTCCAGCCATCATTATCGGGGAAGAAGGGTCAGGGGAGCTAAAGTAAGTAATCCCTCCCATTTATCATAGCGAAAACTCCTGATTATTTACCTGGTTCATGGCAGCCGTAATACCCTGTGTGGCAAAGCATTCAATTGTCTCCACCGCCCTTTCTATTTTTAGTTGCACTAAGGGTTCTTCCTTTTTTTCCCATTTGTCCAGCACATAATCTGCCTGCATGCCTTTGGGATAATCATTGCCAATGCCAAACCTCAGTCTCGGGTAATCCTTTGTGGCTAATACTTCCTGCAGGCTTTTCAACCCGTTGTGGCCGGCATCGCTTCCGCCAGGGCGAAGTCTCAGTTTGTTTAACGGGAGAGCAATTTCATCTGCTATGACAAGCAATTGGGTTAGCGGAATTTTTTCTTTATCCAGCCAGTACTTCACCGCTTTGCCGCTGAGGTTCATGTAGGTGGTGGGACAAATGCAGACAAAGCTTTTCCCTTTCCACTTCAGGTCTGCAACATATGCATGCCTGTCCACACGGAAACTGCCTTTATGTTTCTGCACAAAAGCATTCACCACATCAAAGCCGATGTTGTGACGGGTATGAGCATATTTATCACCCACATTTCCCAAACCAACAATTAAGAATTTCATGTTGCTTATAAGTTGCCAAATATCGGATTAAGCAAACAAAAAACCCCGACAATACCGTCGGGGTTGTCTTTATTATGCAAAGGGTTTATTTCTTTCCTTTTCCCTTTTCCGCAGCTGGTGCGGGAGCAGCGGCAGCGGCGGCGGCAGGTGCAGCAGTGCCACCAGCAACAGCAGCACCGGCGGCAGGAACAGCGGCAGTACCCGCAACAGGGATAGCAGCTTCTTCCTGTTTCAATTCTCTTGTCAGTGTTACTGAAGCAACAGGAATACGGGGAGAATTCAGTATCTCGTAATTATCCACTATTACTTCTTCCACCCGGATATTGCCGTTCAGCTCGAGTTTATCAATACTTACCTCAATATGCTCTTTCAGGTATTTCGGATAAGTTTTTACTTTCAGCGATTTCATTTTAATGCGAAGCTTACCGCCGTCTTTCACCCCCGGTGACACCCCCACAAACTTCAGCGGGATGTCGGCAATCACTTTTTTGTCCTCCACCAGCTCCAGCAGGTCAATATGAATAAGGTGATCATTCACTTTGTCAAACTGCAGGTCTTTCAGAATGGTCCGGTAGGTTTTCCCTTCCACTGATACTTCTGCTAACTGGAAACTGGGGGTGTACACTAAATTTTTGAAAGCTGCAACAGGGGCCGTAAAGTTGATCTCCTGTGCGCCGCCATAAATTACACCAGGCACCAGTTCCTGAGAGCGGAGTTGCCGGGTGGCTGCTTTCCCGAATCCGGTCCTCAGTTGTCCTTCGATTGTAATTGTTTTCATTTCTATATGTGTTTAAATTTTAAAGTTTAAAGTTTCAAGTTTGAGGTTTAAGGTTTCAGAATAACTTTAAACATTAAACCTCAAACCTTAAACAATTATTTGTCCTTCCGCTGCGAATGAATAAAGAGACTGGTGATACTCTTGTTCTCGTACGCATTTCTTATCGCCACTGCAAAAAGTTCGGCTACTGTTACCGGTTTTATTTTGCTGGTTTCTTTTTTCAGGGGGATGGTGTCGCATACCACTAATTCTTCCAGCACACTGTTCTCAATATTATCATACGCCTTGCCGCTCAGCACCGGGTGGGTGATGAGTGCCCTCACACTTCTTGCCCCTTTCTCCTTTAAAAGACCTGCACTTTTTGCCAGTGTGCCGCCGGTATCGCAGATGTCGTCAATGATCACTATATCCCGGTCCATCACATCTCCTATCACCACCATGCTGGCGATCTCGTTGGCCCTTTTACGGTGCTTGTCGCAGATCACCATTTCAGCATTGAAATAATTGGCAATTTCCCTGATGCGGTTGGTAGCCCCTACATCGGGGGCCGCAAAGGTAAGGTTTTCAAGCCGCAGATTCTCTATGTAAGGGATAAAAACTGCATGGCTGTCCAGGTGGTCAACCGGGATATCAAAATAGCCCTGTATCTGGGGGGCATGAAGGTCCATAGTAATAATTCTGTCTGCTCCGGCCGCCACCAACATATTGGCTATCAGTTTACTTCCGATAGCCACCCGTGGCCGGTCTTTCCTGTCCTGCCGGGCATAACCATAATAAGGAATTACAGCAACCACTTTATAAGCAGAGGCCCTGCGGGCTGCATCAATCATCAGGAGCAGTTCCATCAGGTTTTCGGCAGGGGCAAAAGTGCTTTGTACCAGGAAAACATAGTCGCCCCTTACACTTTCAAGAAAAACCGGGCATATCTCCCCGTCGCTGAATCGTTGGATATTGACCCTTCCAAGACGGGTACCGTAGCGTTTGCAGATTTGTTCAGCAAGTTCCTGTGAACCTGTGCCGGCAAAGATTTTGGCAGATTGCATGGCAGAAAATGTGCGGCGAAGATACAGATTCGCCTGCCGCATCTGCAAAAAATGGAGGGTATTAATTAGCTATTTCATCGCCACAGGCGCTTCCTGCACAGCACTCCCCTTCTTGCCAATGGGTTTGGCCGCATCAGCATTACAACTGTAGAAAAGCGACGAACAGATAAAAATGGAGAATAACAAAGCCACCACATACACCGCTGCAAAGAACAGCACCGGGTGCAGGGAGCCCATCGGGGTAACAGACCTGGTTTTCATACATTCGGATTTTGGTTTTTCAAAATGGTTTGCTGGCGGCTTAGGCAATTACCACTTAGTGATATTGGTACAATAAAAATATTGGCTATACTTGTTCCATGCAAGAGCACAAGTACTCAATTAAGCAATGGTCAAAAGACGACCGGCCAAGAGAAAAATTACTATCGGCCGGCGCCGCCAGTCTCAGCAATTCTGAATTGCTGGCCATCCTTATTCACAACGGCACCCGGCAAAAGACGGCGGTTGACCTGGCCAAAGAAGTGCTGAAGCTTGGCAAAGACAACCTGGGTGAGCTGAGCAGGCTTTCCATAAAGGAACTGATGAAAATAAAGGGTATCGGCGAAGCCAAAGCCATTACCATTGCCGCTGCGCTGGAACTGGGCCGGCGCAGGCAAGCCGCCGCTCCGCTCGAAAAGTCCGTTATAAAGACCAGCCATGATATTGCCCGCTACCTGCAGGCCAGGCTGCAGGACCACCGGCATGAAGTATTTGCTGTTCTGTTTCTGAACCGGGCCAATAAGGTGAACCATTTTGAGATCATCAGCGAAGGCGGCATTACCGGCACAGTGGCCGACCCCCGCATCATCCTGCGCCGTGCCATCGAAGAGGATGCGGTCAGCATCATCCTTTGCCACAACCATCCTTCCGGCAGCCTGAAACCAAGCAAGGCTGATGAACAACTTACCGAAAAAATAAAAGCAGCAGCTAAACTGCTCGACATATCGGTGATGGACCACATCATCGTCAGCGACAGCGGTTATTACAGTTTTGCAGATGAGGGACTTTTGTGAGGCGGGAGCAGGGAGCAGGGAGTCGGGACCCGATAGCTATCGGGTCGGGAGTCCGAAAATTCACTAAAGTTGTAAAATCAGTATTATGGGTAATTACAAGGACTTATTAGATTATCAAAAGGGATATGAACTGGCTATGAAAATATTTACTGTTACAAAAAAGTTTCCTAAAGAGGAAATGTATTCACTCACAGATCAATTCAGGAGATCTTCCCGCTCAGTTTGCAGTAACCTTGTCGAGGCATATAGAAGAAGACGTTACAAAGATTACTTCATCAGTAAATTAAGTGATGCGGAAACAGAAAATGCAGAAACTCAGGTATGGATTGACTTTTCATATGACTGCAAATACCTATCAACAGAAGAGCATAAACTACTGACGGAACTAAATGACGAAGTTGGTAAGCTGATCTGGTTCATGATAAACAATCCGGATAAGTTCATGTAAAGACTCCAGACTCACGACTACCGACTCTCTCTTCTCCCGCCTCTCCCTAAGCCTGCGCCGTCGGTCCGCCAAAATGAATCGGTAGCTGTATATCCTCCAGGTCCTTGATGTTCCCGTTCACGGCTTCATACTTTTGAATGTTTTCCGTCAGTGCTTTCATCAGCCTTTTTGCATGTTGCGGGGTGAGGATGATGCGGCTTTTTACCTTGCTCTTGGGTGTGCCCGGCATCACATTCACAAAGTCAATCACAAACTCGGCATGAGAATGAGTGATGATGGCGAGGTTGGCATAGCTGCCTTCGGCTACTTCTTCTGATATTTCAATATTGAGCTGGTTGGGTTGCCCGTTTTGCTGATCCATTTGGCTGTTATTTGCCCAAAATTAAGCTTATTGTTCGGGTGGTTGGCCGAAAAAAAACCATCCCGGCAGTATCGTCGGGATGGTCTGTATTCAATGAAATAAGAAACGCTTTTATCTCGGACTAATATATTTCCAGGTCTCATCAATGAAAACACGGTAACTGGGAGGAGGCACTAAGCTTCGCTGAACCATCCAGTACTTGATCAGAACATCCCTGTTGCCCTGCACTGCATTTACACCGCTCGGGTCAAGTAATGCAGCCCGGGTATTAGATGCCTCATAAGCCGGAGGTCCGGAACCTGCACCCGGATTTCCTAAGGCAGTAGCTCCGCCACGGGTTGGATCACCGTAAAAATTATGTATCCGGGCAACCCTGTTTGTGGCAGGATCGAAATTAACGACAAGGCCAAAGCTGCCATATCCCGAGGTTCCGGAGGGAATAACATTTAAAGGATGACCAACGGTTCCCCAAACGCTATTATCAAAAGCAATGCACTCACTGGCGCCGGTGGTTATCAGGTGCAGTTCCCAGGCGCCGCCATTGGCAGCCGTGAAAGGATCCCATGCGGGGTTATTAAACTGCGCAAGGGTATTGTTTAACACATCATTCAGTGATCCTGTTACTGCATAAATACCATCCCAGTTGTTTTTGGCGCCAATCTCGATGACAATGGATTTGCTGGTAGAAATGGCCCCGTCAGCACTAACAGATGTAATGGTGAAACCAAGGCCATACAGGGCGCTGGGGTTCATCAGGGTTGCATCAGGGATAGTGATGTATATCTGCTTGCCAAAATCACCCGGCTGGAATGTGAAGGTCCAGGTGCCGCCCATACCGCCTACTTTGGCAGGCTCTGTTTGCACGGTGTACCATGCCGGCGGAAAATGTATATAAGCAGGATTGGCTGCCCTTACGGCAGCGGTATCATCTTTTACCACCACGGTAGTGACGGAGTTGAGTGACGCATTTGTGGCAGCATCCTTGCGGATATCGGCCACCAATAATTGCTGAGATACATTTACAAAGTCAATCGGGTTCTTTTTCAACTCGGCCGGGGTACCCCCGCCCAATATTTTTACAAAGGTCTTGCCTTCGTCGGCCAGGTCGGTAAACTCTTTTTTGATGCAGGATGAAAACGCCACTGCTATCAGGAGGAGGCCGAATATTGATTGTTTCTTATTCATTGTGTTACATTTTAGTTTTTGATGTATGACAATTACTGCGCCCACCATACTTTAGTATCCTGGTTGTCGCCTCCTATAGCTGTGGCAGCCGCATTGGTATTGGCTGCATTGGAACCATAGGATTGCTGACCATAGGTGTAGCGCTGGGGTATCTGTCTGGAAGTATTCGTTGCATCAGGCGCCGGCGTCAGCACTGGCCAGCCGGTCCTTCTCCAGATACACCAGCCCCTGAGGCCGTCTGGATAACCTGCCACATATTCCTGTATGGCAATATTCCTGATATTGGCAGCCGTACCTGCCAGGTTTGGTATTGCCACACTTGCCTGTGTGAAGTAAGCCGCTGCGGGAGCAGCAAGCCCCCATTGGGCAAAGGATGCATTGATACCCTGCTGGTACACGGAGTTCATGTTCTCGGAGGTCCATCCCCTGTCGGCGGCTTCGGCCCTGGCAAGAAAAACTTCAGCGGCGGTAAGCAGCATTACAGTTCCGTTTTCGGGCCTGAAGGAAGGGTTCAGTATCCTTGCCCAGGTTGGGTTACTGCTGGTCCATGGGTCAATAAAACTTCTCAGGCGGCCATAAGGAACACCAAGAGAAGAAGAGCCATAAGCAGCCTGGCGGCCATCTCCCAATGAAGACATCAGCGCAGTCATGGTTTCACTTTCGCCAAAGTCAATCCGGCCATCATAAAGATTGTACCAGGGAGATTTGAAATTTCCGCCGGGGAATGTTACTTTAAAATTGTCTGCATTGTCAATAATATAGCCATCAGGATGATTAAGCGCTGCACTAAACTGCACTGCTGAATACTGACCTGAATTGGGATATTTTTTACTGAGCTGCAGGGCCAGCCTCATCCGCAGGGAGTTGGCAAGCTTTTTCCACTTCATTATATTTCCGCCATAAATAATATCACCCGAAACAGCGGCTGATCCGCCAAGCTGGTTTACAGCAGCGGCCAGTTCACTGATCATGCCGGTGTATATATCAGACTGCCTGTCGAAAACAGGTGTGCCATTTCCCTGCAGAGACTGTGCATAAGGCACATCGCCCCAGCTGTCGGTAATCGTACTGAAAATATACGACTTCAGTATCCTTGCAACGGCTTTCATATTGTCGTTAGGGCCGTTATTGATGATGTTCTGCAGGTCATTCAGCGCTCCGGAGTAGTTGCCTTCAAAATTGATCTGCGGCAGGGAATACAGGGATACATCGGTGTACTGTGTTTCAGAAAAGTACTGGCAGTACAGGCCGCCCCTTGTTTGTGAGGCATACCCGGCAATACCAGCCTGAACATTGGTCATTAAGGCATTAAAAAGCGGGCTGCCGGTAACGCCGGGGTTTACGTTGGTATCCCCGAAGTCGGATGAGTATCTTTTACAACTCGTAAAAAACAGGCTCAACGCAAGCGCCAGGACCGCTAACCTTTGAATGCTTATTTTTTTCATATCAATGATGTTTATTAGTTTTTATAAAAGGTTATCAGAATCCGAGTTTAAGGTTCACACCAAAGCCTCTTGTTCCGGGCATGTTTCCTCTTTCACCACTCAGGTTGCTGATTTCAGACGGATCAAAATCCTCTGTTTTTGCATAAATCAGTACCGGGTTGCGGGCAGTCAGTGAAAGCACCGCTTTGTTCGCCCATTTTTTGGTAAAGCCCCATTTGTCAACCGGCAGATTGTAGCCGAGTGATACTTCACGGAGTTTTACAAACGTAAGGTCGAACACATAAGAGTCAAAGGCCCTGCTATCATATAAGCTGTGGAAATAATCCTGCGCTTCCACATAGTAGTCAACCGGGCGGCCGGTATTATCAACACCAAACACATGGATACCGCCACCGTCAACCACTGCATCTCTTATCGGGTTTCCTTTGTCGTTGGTTGTCGCTGTGCGGGCAGTAAGCCCTGAATAAGATCCCCACATAGTTGAGAGGGAGAAGAATTTACCGCCTATCTGTCCGTCAGCATTGGCGCTCAGCACAAACCTTTTATATTCCACTGAAGTCTGTGCACCAAATGTATGTTCGGGCAACACAGAGCCATAGTTTACAGCAGGATCATTCACATAGTGGCCGTTGGCATCCAGTACGGGCTGACCGTTGATGCGTTTGATACCATTGCCAAAGAGCAGACCCCAGTCATAATTTTCCCTGTGCAGCAGGTAGGGCCCGATAGTGCCCCAGCCGCCATCAATACCCGCAGTTCTGTCAACACCGGGAGCAATGGACACCACTTTATTTTCAGACAGGATACCCCAGTTGGTATTGATCTCCCACTTCACTGAACTGTTCCATACCGGGCGACCCATCAGTTTGAAGTTCATACCTTTCTTGGTAATCTTTCCTGCATTGGTAAGCAATGAAGTATAGCCGCTGGTACCGTTTACGGTAACATTGAACGGGAAGTTCTCATCTGTTCCGTCCCAATAGGTGAAAGACGCCCCAATCCTTCTTTTCAGGAATTCGAGGTCAAGGCCTATTTCTTTTTGTCTTGTTACTGAGCCCTCAATATTCGGGTCCACAAGTGCATCAGGTGTTGACATCAGCAGGTTTCCGTTCCACTGGAACTGGTTAGGCGCATAGCTGAAGCCGGGATAGGCTGCAAAGCCCAGTCCGGAGGGTATTTCGCCCCATGATGCCCTTAACTTACCAAAAGAGAGAGCATTAAGTTTAAGCAACTGGCTGAATACAAAAGAAATGCCGGCTGATTTAGATACGATAAATGACCTGGCAGAAGGCAGTTCAGACAGCCAGTCCTGGCGTGCGGTAAATTCGAGGTTCAGGAAATTATCATAAGAAATATGTCCGGTTAAGAATAATGCACTGTACCTGGAGTCCGTACGGGTATTGCCCACTGTAGGCTGATCTTTTGAGTTGGATATGGAGAACAGGTTAGGTACGCTCAGGCCGTTATTGGTCTGGGCGCTGTTGGCTTTTATTACTTGCCTGAGGATGTCTGTACCGATGGATGAGTTTATGTTGAATTTATTAAACTTCTTATTGAACGTAACCTGCAGCTCCATATTTGTCCGGTTGGCATTGGAAGTGCTGGTTGCATAAGAACCCCTGCACTCAGGGCAGTTGCCCTGCGACTGGGTGGCGCTGGTAAGAAGGTCAGAGGAATATTTGGTTTCGTTCCAGACATTGTTTTGCTGTTTGCGGTAAGTACCCCTTATTTTCCAGTTTTTATGAAGCTGGTAGTTCAGGGAGATGTCGCCGAAAAACCGGTCAGTGTTGGAAAGGGGTTTTACCAAATCAAACCATTTGTAAAAACTGTACCAGTAGTTACCGGTAAGCACTTTATCAATATTGTTCGGGTCAACACCAATCGGGTTCTGGTGGTTCCAGCTTGCCCAGATACCCGAAGGAGTGCGGACATCTTTCAGCTCTCTCAGGATCTTCATATCGAGGTTCCGGTGAAACCACTGGTTGAAGGAACCGGTAGTCTGGTTGGAGTACTGGTCGTCAAATTCACCATTCAGGATCTGGGTGGCATAATTGAAATTAACAGAAGCCGTGAGTTTGGATGTGATATCTATGCTTCCGCTGCCATTAAATACGTTTTTCTTCATGGTGGTGGTAGGAACCAGCCCCTGTATTTCCACATTATTAAAACTCAGGCGGAATGATACATTATCGGTGGCCTTGGAAAGGCTGACAGAGTTATTGAATGAAATACCTGTGTTGTAATAATCCCTTGCATTATCAGGCTGGGGAAGCAACTGGCTTGTGGTTCCGGAATAACGGTGACCCTCATACCATGAATACCAGGGGATATATTCCTGTCCCACCATCCGGGAACCCCAGCTGGCGTCATCGGAATAGTCGAGGAAATATTTGCCGTCTAATTTTTTCCAGAGGTCCGGGTGGCCCGGTTTCCATGTGTACTGGTACATATCCTGGACATTACCGCCTCCATAGGAGTTTTGATAATTCGGGAGGATATATACTTTGTCCACACTAACGCCGAGGTTCATTTCAACACCCAATCCCTTAGCGCCTCTTTTGGCTTTTTTCAGGGTGATTACAATGGCGCCGCGGGCACCTATTTGTCCAAAAATTGCTGAGGCAGCAGGACCTTGTATCACGGTGATATCTTCGATATCGTCATTGTTAATGTCATTGATGTTGGGCAGGATCGTACCGTCCACTACATAGATGGGATCGCCACCCCCGGCGAATCCTGTTTCACCGCGGAGCCTGATATTACCGGTACCGGCATTACCTAACTTAGCGGCAGACTGGCTTCTTACCTGAATGCCGGCAACTTTTCCCGCAAGGGCATTGTTGACGTTAGTCTGGCGAATGGTGTTCAGTTGTTCACCGGTTACCACCTGCGAGTTGGTTGCAATGTTGCGTATGGCTCTTTTCATACCATAGGCGCTGGTCACCACGACTTCTGTTTCAGTAGTAGTAACTCTCCTGACAGTTACAGAAATGGTATTGTCTGATCCGACTGTTACCTCGGTATCAGAAAGACCTACGCCTGTAATAACCAGGACATCGCCGGTTTTGGCCTGAATCCGGAAAACACCGTTGTTATCCGCGGCTAAACCTTGTTGGGTTCCTTTAATACGAACAGATGCTCCGGCTACACGGGAGCCTGTTTCATCGGTCACGGTTCCGGTAATCGTCCGGTTCTGACCGAAAGCTAATGCTGTAAAGAGCATCAGCATCGTAAACAGTGATGCGAATTTTCTCATGTTGACGTTAATTTTAAAAATTTAAAAGCATTGAAAATCAGGGAAAACCGTCCATTTTCGGGGTTGGGATCGTAATCAAAGACATAAATGTCTATGAAAATGCTGCCGCAATGTAAAACTTTTTTTAACAATTACTTAAAAGGGCCAAAAAATTTCCGAACAACTGTTCCTGAGGCTCAAAAAATCCACCGGGCCTGCAGTTTTAGTTCGGTCCTTTTGTTGCCCGGGATCTCATCGAGGCCGGAGCCTACCGAGGTCTTATCCCGGTAAATGGTCTGTGCCCAGCGGAACCAGAAAGACAACTTTTTTCCCAGGTCATAATTCAGATTGAGGTAGTACCGGAAACCCTTGTCGAAAAAACCGGGGATGGAGTAGCTGTAGAGTACATCGTTCTCATAGGCATAGATGCGGGAATTGTAGCCGTCTGTTTCAAAGTATTGCAGCCTTATACCTCCAGAGAGTGGTTTCAGCAGAGGCTTGTAAATACAGTCAGTAAAAAGCAGGAAGCCATTTTCCTTGTTTAGCCCGTTTTTATCGTACCAGAGCAGCTCGGCCCGGCTTCGCAGGGTTATAGCAGTGCTTACCTTATAACTTACTTGTGTCCGCCAGTTTTGGCGGGGCAAAAAGACAAGAAAGTTGGTCACCGTTGTATTGTCGGGCTGATTGCCCTGTTTCGATTCACTACGGAACCGGGTATAAATTTCCACCTGCCGGTTGGGAGTGTAAGTCAGTTGGCTCAAAAAATCAGTACCCTTGCTGGGTGCATCCACCAGGTATTTAAGCCAGGGAAATTTATAAATATCGCCATAGGCGTCAATCCTCCAGCCAATAGCCGGGCGGATGGTAATGCCGGCAAAAAAACCTCTTTCATTGGTTGGATAAGTGTTCTCCGTAAATGCATTTCCGTTCACTGCCTGGTAAGCGGCAGCAATATGGCGGTGCAGCAGGGAAATATCAACTCTTGGGTCCACACTTACCAGCAAACCATTCACAAATGCCTTGTTGAAATTTTTATCTGCGGCAGCTTCACCAAAGAAATGAAGGTTCTTATAAGTATAACTGTAGTCCCCACTCATATTATACCAGCTTTTTCCGCTGATGGCATAGAGATTATATGGCTCATCTCTTTTTTGCACCGGCAACGAGAAATTGTAATACACCCCATTGAAACCTGCATGAAATTTCTTTCCGCGATACAGTACATTGGCGCCAACTGTTGTTTGTGAAAGATTATTTCTGTCCGCCGCCTCGCTGCCGGTACGATGATACCCTGAATTAAGAAAAGAGGAAATGAAGTCCTCATTATTCACCGTATCGGCTACAAAATTGGCGCTGAGTTTCCGCAATGAAACAAAGGCGGTGGATTCCAGTTTGCCTTTCCTGATGCTGACACCTGCACCCCGGTGAAAATAAAACTCACCGGCGGAACTATACGGCCGCAGCACAGCCGACTGCCGTTTTAATCCCAGCACATCCACGCTTTTTTTAAAAGCGAGGCTTTGCCAGTGTATCAGCCCCTGCCCCATGTTCACCGTAAAATCGCCCAGTGCCAGCGACTGGATGATGCCAATCTTTCTTGCAAAAAGATGGAAGGAATAAAAATCGAAACCCTTGCTTTGTGCGCCTTTTAAAAATTGTTCCCCTGCATCTTTATCACCCACAAGGCCGAACTGCAGCAGGTTTTTGTAGGTGTAGCGGTAGCGGAAAAGTATCCGCTGCGGGCTGCCAAGATATTTGGTACCCGAAGTTGATCTATCAAAGCCATCTGACTTTTCCAGCACCTGCGATACCCGGATCAAAAGACTGTGTTCCCCATCCCGGAACCGTTTTCCGAATTCTTCAGCAAACGAAACCGGCACGGCAACAGTAATGAAGGGCAGCAGTTTTTTTATCGTTGCCACATCCCATGCCGGCACCGCCTGCAGTTCATAGATATGAAGAAACCTGCCAAACAGGTTACGGTAAGAAATCAGGTTGGCTATTTGCAAATCCGTTACTATCCGCAATTGTTTTAACTCTTCTGCATCGGCTGTATTCAGGTTCAGCGGGTTTTTTCTGAAATGTTCAAGGTCCTGCAGCCAGGCATCATCTTCGGTTTCAGCCTGGTCGGCGTCGGTCTGGTTTTCCAGTTGTTGTTCTGTGGTAACGGGAATCTCCTGGGCCAGGGTAAACAGCGAATGGTGAATGGTGAATAGTATAATCAGCAGTCTTCTCACTTTTTGTTTTTGTTGAATTCAAAAAGTAACAGTAAACCCGGTGTGATACCCAATTGCGGATGATAATTTGTTGTGACATCCAGCCGGAATGATTTTATCGTCAACCCAAGGCCCAGCCATGCCGATGAAGTACCGGAGGACATACCGGCCCTTGCCATCAGCTGTGGGATGAATTTGTATTGAATCCCGGCATTCACATTCACCGGCCGGTCTTCCTCTTTTACAATTTCGGCGCTTACAAAAAATTTTTCCGAAGCATCATACCCAAAGCCAAGCGTATAAACGGATAAAATTTCTTCTTCACCGTTCTTGCCAAACTTCCCTCCCACCGGATTATTGGCGTGAATGCCCACCTGCAGCCGTTCAGAAATGTGCAGTACCGTTCCCAATTCAAAACTTATGGCAGATGAATTACCATATCCCGACGAGATGCTGATACCATTGTAATTGAACTGCGCCCCTACATCCACTTTGTTTCCCAGCTTTCTTGCGAAAGCAAGGCCTAACTGTGTTTCGTTATAATCGCTGAAGCCAAAATAATTTGCCTTTAGCCCGAAATTGCCCGAACGGGTGGGCAGGCCGATAGCGGCTGTGTAACTATTGAGTTCACTGAGCATAAATCTTCTTTCGCCATACACCCCTGCTGCAGGATTTTTTAATTGCGCTAAGGAAGCCTGGTTGGAGGTAAAAGAGAAAACATCAACATGGTTAATACTATAAGCCCCTAAACCGGTATAAGCGGCCGCTACGGGGCGGCGGAGGGTTTGGGCATCTGTATTCTCCCAAACAAGAACCAATAAAAAAATACTCCACTGAATCTTTTTTCTCAAGCAGTTCAATTTTATTCAGAAAGTTACAGGGAAAGGTTATGCTGGCAAAATAAAGAGATGGTAACAGTAGTTGTCAGACGCAAAGGCTGATGCTCTTGTTGAGGTGCTATTATTGTATTCTTTTAGAAATAAAGCCTGCTCCGGCGCCTTGTTCCGGCCTGGTAAAATACATTTTCTGTTTTATGAAAAGCAAGTCGGAGCACTGCGCCTTCAGGGTTTATGAATAACACGAAGCAAGCTTACCGGCCTTGTTCCTTCGAATGCCAGGGGTATCTGCAATATATCAGGGTGCAGTTGTGCGCTGGCCGTCCCGGCGGCGGAGCTATCGCCGGGGCTTGAATTTTTGGTGCTTTTGGTTCAAGCCAAAAGAACAAGAAGAAAAAAGAAAATGAAAGAGGTTAAACCAGTTCAAAGTGTTTAACATAGAAGCAGGCAAATGAGGTGAGAACAACTGCATTGAAAATGCTTCCACTAATGGTTTAGAGCCTCAACAAAAGACTTAGCCTCAGCAGTACTTGTCAGACGGAGACCGTCAGACAAGTATTACATTTGCGCCATGGAAATATTAGACGGTAAAAAAGCAGCGCAGGCGATAAAGGATGAACTGAAAATAGATGTGGCCTCGCTGGCCGCTGAGGGAAAAAAGATACCGCACCTTGCAGCAGTACTGGTGGGAAAAAACGGCGCCAGTGAAACCTATGTGGCCGCCAAAGTAAAAGCCTGTGAGGAAACCGGTTTCAAATCAACACTGGTCCGTTTTGAAAATGATGTGCCGCCGGTAAGGCTGCTGGAAAAAGTGCAGGAACTGAATGATGACCCCGATGTGGATGGTATATTGGTGCAATTGCCCCTGCCAGAGCATATAAAGGAAAGTGATGTGATCAATGCTATTGATCCTGATAAGGATGTGGATGGTTTTCACCCGGTGAATGTGGGAAAGATGGTGCAGGGCTTGCCGGCTTTTGTTCCGGCCACGCCTCATGGTATTATGTTGCTGCTTGAGCATTATAAAGTGGAAACAAAGGGCAAACATGCCGTGGTGCTGGGCCGCAGCAATATTGTGGGAAGGCCGATGAGTATTTTACTGAGCAGCAACAGTAATCCCGGTAATTGCACTGTTACCATCTGTCATTCACAGACAAAAAACCTGAAAGAACTTTGTTTACAGGCAGATATTATTGTGGCTGCATTGGGCAAACCTGAATTTGTAAATGCCGGTATGGTGAAGGACGGGGCGGTGATAATTGATGTAGGTATCACCCGGGTGGAAGACAGCAGCAGGAAAAGCGGATTCAGGTTAAAGGGAGATGTGCAGTACGAAACGGTGGCCCCCAAATGTTCCTGGATAACACCGGTGCCCGGCGGTGTGGGGCCGATGACGATTGCCGCATTGCTGAAGAATACTTTTCTTTCCTGCAAAATGAAGAATTAGGAAAAATTACAAATAACAAGAAGCAAATCACAGATAAGAGAATTAAATTACAAATGACAAGAAACAAACCACAAGTAAAAATCAAATGATAAATTAAAAAAGTGCCCTTAAAAATTGCGGGGGCTGTTTTTGGGGTTCTTGGGATTTGATTTTTGGAATTTTTCTCTCCTTTATTTGGTTCTTGGAGTTTGTGATTTGAATTTTTTTCTCTCATTATTTGTTTCTTGTGATTTGGTTCCTGAAGTTTTCAATTATGAGCAACACAGTTCCGGTAATGGAGCATTTCTACAGCTTGCAGGGTGAAGGATTTCACCAGGGCAGGGCGGCTTATTTTATCCGGCTCGGCGGCTGCGATGTGGGCTGTGTGTGGTGCGATGTAAAGGATAGCTGGGATGCTTCTAAACACCCATTGTTCAATGCCGGAAGTTTGAGGTCGGAGGTTGGAAAGACCCCGGCCAAAATTGTAGTCATTACCGGAGGCGAACCGCTGATGCATAATTTAGATGAGCTGACAGGGGAATTACAATCAGCAGGGCTGAAAACACATATTGAAACATCCGGGGCTCATCCGCTGAGCGGCAGCTGGGACTGGATCTGTTTATCGCCCAAGAAATTTAAAGCGCCAATGCCTGAAATTATTCCTCTTGCGCATGAACTGAAAATCGTTGTCTTTAATAAATCAGATTTTGACTGGGCGGAGAAATATGCAGCGCTGGTTTCTTCATCCTGTAAACTGTTCCTGCAACCCGAATGGGACAAAGCTGCCGAAATGACCCCTCTCATTATTGACTACATCAAGGACCATCCTCAATGGGAACTGAGTTTGCAGATCCATAAATACATTCATGTTCCCTGAGCAACTATTCCTTAACTATTTTCTTCTTTCAGCAGGAATCACAGGTATGAAACCTCAGAGCAAGCACTGAACTCAGGTTCCGCAGCAAGCTGCAGGGTATTATACCTTCCGCCTTCGGTCCCGCTTAGGCGGGATTCGACTAAGCTTTTCGCTGCACTACGTTTGCAAAAAGCAAGTCTCACGAATAAATTTAAAGTAGTTTCGTTATTTAAAGACAATTTCTTGCATGAAAACCCTTCGTACAGTTTTATATTTTACATTTTTCATCCTCCATTTTACCTTTTACGCAGAAGCCCAGCCTTACGACCCGGCTAAAGTGAACAAGAAAGCAGTGGCGCTCTACACCCAGGCACAGGAAAGGGCAGAGGCAGGAAGCTATGCCAGCGCTGCAGGGCTGCTAAAACAGGCGATAGAGATTGATAAAAATTATGTGGATGCTTACCTGGCACTGGGCAGTGTGTATGCAAGTATTAAAAACTATACCGGCAGCGTAAGCTGGTATGAAAAAGCATTTGCACTGGATTCCAATTACAGCATCAATTACAAATATTCTTATGCTAACAACCTGGCCGGTCTGGGGCAGTTTGAAAAAGCGCTGGCTGCCATCAATGAACTGTTTGCCAAATCTCCTCCAAAAAATTCAACGAGGCAGAAAGAAGCGGAAGCCAGAAGAAAGTCATACCAGTTTGCTGTGGACTATGCAAAAAACAATCCCGATAAAAATTATGTGTTTGCGCCAAAGAATGCGGGAAGCGCTGTCAACAGCAGCGAGTCAGAATATTTTCCATCGCTGACCATTGACGGAACTGAACTGGTGTTCACCCGAAAACTGAGCGGCAACAACGAAGACTTTTATTCGAGTAATAAAAAGGCGGATGATGGGTGGGATATTGCCAAACCGATGACAGGGGTCAACACCTCATTGAGCGAGGGGGCGCAAAATATCTCTTCTGACGGGGGCTGGCTGGTGTTTACCGCCTGCCACCGCCCCGATGGAATGGGTTCCTGCGATATTTATATTTCCTACAAAACTCCCGGCGGATGGAGCCAGCCGGAAAACCTGGGACGGAATATCAATAGCGATCAGTGGGAGTCGCAGCCTTGCCTGTCACCCGATAAACGAGATCTGTATTTCACCAGCAAACGCTTTGGTGGCTATGGCGGCAGCGATATTTATGTGTCACATTTGCTGCCCAATGGCAAATGGGGCATTCCGGAAAATCTAGGCCCCGGTGTCAACACTCCCGCAGACGAACAATGCCCCTTTATTCATGCCGATAACCAGACATTGTATTTTACTTCCTCACATTGGCAGGGTTATGGCGACGAGGATCTGTTTTATGTACGTAAACAACCTGAGGGAACATGGACCACACCTGTGAACCTTGGTTATCCCATCAACACTATTGACAGGGAAGGAACTTTATTCATAGCAGCAGACGGAAAGACCGCTTACTATGCCAGCGACCGGAGCGACAGCAAAGGCGGGCTGGATATTTACAGTTTTGAGCTGCGGGAAAATGTGCGGCCCGCCAAAACACTTTGGGTGAAGGGGAAAGTATTTGACAAAAAAACAAAAACGGGTCTTTCTTCTTCAGTCGAATTATTTGACCTTGCTACCAAACAGGTCATTAGTAAAACAGAAACTGATGAGGCCGGGAATTATTTCATCACCCTGCCGGTAGGGAAAGATTATGCCTTCAGCGTAAACAGGAAAGGTTACTTGTTTTATTCCGGCAATTTTTTACTGGCCGGACGTTCGCCTGATTCGGTTTACCAGAAGGATATTCCGCTCAGCCCTATTGAAGCCGGTGCCGGCGTTGTGCTGAAGAATATCTTTTTTGATGTGAATAAAGCTGAACTCAAACCTGAATCACTGGTTGAGTTGGATAAATTGGTGCAACTGCTGGATGAAAACCCTGCCTTGAAAATTGAAATCAGCGGGCATACCGATAATGCGGGCAAACCGGCCGATAATTTCACACTCAGCAATAACCGGGCATTGGCCGTGGTAAGTTATCTCACCGGCAGAAACATTCCGGCGAAACGCCTCGTTGCCAAAGGCTACGGCGAAACCATGGCGGTGGCCGATAACAAAACAGAAGAAGGGAGAGCATTGAACCGGAGAACTGAAATGAAAGTCATTGGTCAGTAGCCCGGACCCGATAGCGATCGGGTCGGGAGTTCAGAGTATATTTGAGGATATTGACTCCTGATTCAGCGCTATGAACTCCGAACTCCTCTACCAGCTTGCCCTTACCCTCATCCCCAATATCGGTCCCGTACAGGCCAAAATACTGCTGCAGCATTGTGAAGCAGAGGAAATCTTTCATGCCAAAAAACATTTTTTAGAAAAGATAGAGGGCATTGGCCCCATAAGGGCAGATTCCATCAAACAGTTCAAAGACTTCAGCAAAGCCGAAGAGGAAATAAAATTCATTGAGAAGTATAAGATCAAAACGCTTTTCCTCACGGATAAAGCCTATCCCAAAAGGCTGCTGAACTGCTATGACTCTCCCACCCTTCTCTATTACAAAGGAGAAGCTGACCTGAATGCAGCAAAGATCGTCTGCATCATCGGCACCCGCAGCCATACGGATTATGCCAAACAGGTAACTGATAAATTAGTAAAAGAACTGGCAGAACAAAATGTAACCATTGTAAGCGGCCTTGCTTTCGGTGTGGATGCCATTGCACATAAAGCCGCCCTGAAAAATGAACTGCCCACCATTGCTGTGCTGGCGCATGGGCTGGACCAGGTGTACCCTGCCGAACATACAGGACTGGCCAATGACATCATTAAACATGAAGGCGGGCTGCTCACCGAATTCCGCAGCAAAACAAAACCTGATAAACATAATTTCCCGGGCCGTAACCGCATAGTGGCGGGTATGAGCGACGCTACCGTGGTTATTGAAACGGACATTAAAGGCGGCAGCATGATTACTGCCGAGCTGGCCAACGGGTATAACAAAGATGTGTTTGCCGTGCCCGGCAAAACAACGGATCCCAAAAGCACCGGCTGCAATTACCTCATCAAAACCAGTAAAGCCCTGTTGCTTACCGATGCAAAAGACCTGCTGGAAACAATGGGATGGCAAGACAAAAAATCACAAAAAGCAAATCGCAAATTCCAAAAAGAGCTTTTTATTGAGCTGTTGCCCGATGAAAAAATAATTGTAAATATTCTGAAGGAAAAAGAAGCTGTTCATATTGATGAGATTAACCCCAGGAGCGGCCTCAGCAGCGGAGCCGTGGCGGCAGCTATGCTCAGTTTAGAATTACAGAATGTGATTGTATCTTTACCGGGCAAATTATACCGCTTGTCCTGAAGGATGAGTAAAGCAACATTTCAATTCGTATCCTTGTCAATAACTGCATCAAAAGAAAACCCGGCCCGTTAACCGATGAAGTTTTTCCGGAAATATCAGTTTGTTTTCCTGCTGGCAATACTGGCATTGTATGGTGGTAATATATCGGGACAGCCCTGCACCACATTAGGACAAACTCCTTCGACAGCATTCCCGGTTTGCGGTACATCAGTTTTCCGTCAAACGGTGGTACCTCTTTGCAATACCAATGATATTTATGTGCCGGGATGTTCAGGCGCAGGAGGAGCAGACTATGAAAACAAGAATCCTTTTTTCTACAAATTCACCTGCTTCGCTTCGGGCACACTCGGTTTTCTGATAAGTCCCCTCGCAGCCAATGAAGATTACGACTGGCAGTTGTGGGATATAACAGGTCATAACCCCGATGACATTTTCACTGATACCTCGCTTGTGGTTTCGGGAAACTGGGCAGGTACTTACGGCGCTACCGGCGCCTCTGCATCCGGCGTTAACTTTATTCAATGTGCTTCCTATCCGCCTGATAATGCACCCACATTTGCGCAGATGCCAAATCTTATTGCAGGGCATGAGTACCTGCTGATGATCAGCCATTTTACTGACGGGCAGAGTGGTTATGATCTTTCATTCAGCGGGGGCAGTGCTGTAATTACCGATCCGGGGATGCCACATTCCATCAGCGCCACTCCTTCCTGCGATGCCACAAGCATCACCCTGAGGCTGAATAAAAAAGTAAAATGCAGCAGCGCTACTGCTGCCGGCACAGAATTCAGCCTGGTACCGGCGGTAACAACAATTATTTCTGCCACACCTGATTCCTGCGCTTTTGGTTTTGATTTCGATGAAATACTACTGACCCTCGCTGCACCACTTCCCAATGGCAGTTATGATCTTGTTATCAGCAACGGTTCCGATGGAAATACACTCCGGGATAATTGCGATAATGCAATCCCTCCAGGTGAGATCGTTTCCTTTACTTATGCAGCGCCTTTGCCTATATTAGCCGACAGCATCCGCAAACCTGCCTGTGCTACCGACAGCATTCTTGTTTATTATCCTAAAAAAATCCGCTGCGCCAGTATTACTGCATCCGGTTCTGATTTTTCTGTTACCGGCCCTTCACCTGTTACGGTTATTGGCGCATCGGGCAATTGCATCAGCGGCGAATCGCAATACATCGCTGTAAAACTTTCGTCGCCCATCTATACCAGGGGCACTTATACCTTAACCATTCAGCCGGGTATTGACGGCAGCCCCATCTTTGATGAATGCGGCCAGCCCATACTGCCCCAGGTGCTTTCTTTCAACACGGCAGATACCGTAAACGCAGCATTTCAGTACCAGATGCTCTTTGGCTGCCTCAGGGACACATTGCTGTTTTCCCATAATGGCGCCCATGATGTGAATGTCTGGTACTGGAACTTCAATAATGATCCGCCTGTGTTCACCCAGTCACATATCATTGTATGGCCCGCCTTTAGTACCAACAATGTGCGGCTGGTGGTGGGCAACGGCACCTGCAGCGATACCGCATCTGCCGTAGTTACATTGGATAATGAAGTAAAAGCTTCCTTTGAAACAGAAAACATCATTTGCCCGGAAGATGCGCTGGCTGTTACCAATACCAGCACCGGGAATATTGACCTGTGGCGCTGGAACTATGATGTGATCGGCAGCAGTTCGCTGAAGGATCCGCCGCCATTTCTTTTCCCCGCTATCAACAGAGAGGCTTATTATACCGTGAAATTAGTGGTGACCAACCTGACCCTCGGCTGCAGTGACAGCGCCCGGAAAACGCTGACGGTGCTTGACCACTGTTTTATTGATGTGCCCAATGCCTTTACACCCAATAACGATGGCCTGAATGATTTTTTCCGTCCGCACAATGCGCTGAAGGCAGACAATTATGAGTTCAGGGTGTACAACCGCTGGGGGCAGCTGGTGTTCCGGTCCCGCAACTGGAGGGATAAATGGGATGGCCGTATCGGCGGACAGGTACAGCCAACCGGTGTGTATGTGTGGATGCTAAGTTATATCCACCGGGATACCAAGCAATCGATCTTCAAGAAAGGTACAGTTACCCTGATCAGGTGAGTGGGGCTAGTGGGGTTCGGCGAGTAGCTAATGGGGATTTTAAAGTTGGGGTTTCACTTCCCACTCGCCACTCTCCGAACCCCAGTTGCCCATTGCCTATTGCCCATTCCCTCCCCTCCCCCTATCTTTGCACATGGCAACAAGAAATAATTCCCCCCGCAATCAAAGTTCCGATCAATTTTTCGGCGAAGGCCTCACCTTCGATGATGTGTTACTGATGCCAGGCTACAGCCAGGTGCTGCCCCGCGATGTAAATATCAAAAGCAGGCTGACCAGGGATATTACCCTGAATGTGCCCCTGCTTTCCGCAGCGATGGATACCGTTACTGAAGCGGCACTCGCTACTGCACTGGCAAGAGAAGGGGGCCTTGGCATCCTGCACAAGAATATGACGGTTGAAAAACAGGCCGAGCAGGTGCGTAAAGTAAAAAGAAGCGAAAGCGGCCTGATACTGGACCCCGTTACCCTTACTCCCAATGCCACGATCGGCGATGCACTGAGGCTGATGCGGGAAAATAAGATCGGCGGCATCCCCATCATCGATAAAAACAGGAAATTAGTGGGCATCCTTACCAACCGTGATCTTCGCTTTGAAGAGAATATGAAACGTAAAGTGAGTGAAGTGATGACCAAAGAAAATCTCTACACCGCACCGGAAGGAACTGATTTGAAAAAAGCCGAACAGCTTTTCAAAAAAACAAAAGTGGAGAAACTCCCTATCGTAAATAAACAGGGAAAGCTGACCGGCCTCTTTACATACAGCGATATACTCAAACTGAAAAGTCATCCGAATGCAGTGAAAGATTCATTCGGCAGGCTGTTGGTTGGAGCCGGCGTAGGAATTACAAAAGATCTATCAGACAGGGTGGCTGCATTGCAAACAGTCGGCGCTGATGTGATCGCCCTT
>JBQTHS010000177.1:0-30053 GCA_052389635.1 Bacteroidota bacterium
GTTTTCAATCGTTATGCGGTAGGCAAACATGAATTCTGACTGCAGCGGATTGCTGTAGTCTGTCTGGTAAAATGCTTCCACGCTTACCTTCACTCCCTCGGAGATCATGCTGGTCATGAAGTAAAAATAATGAAAATAGCCGGGAAGCAAAGCTCTTGCTCATTTAATATTTAAATCAGCGGCAGCATCGTAATTTTGCGACCACCCTTCTTTATCCGGGTACTTCGATAAACTCAGTACTATCAGGACAGGGTGTTAATCGTTGAAATATGAAGATAGCAGTAGCAAAAGGAGACGGTATCGGGCCTGAGATAATGGACGCCGTACTCAGCATTTTCAAAGCGAATAAAGTACCGCTTGAGTATGAATTTGTGGAAATGGGCAAATGGGTGTTTGATAAGGGGTTTAATAACGGCATGACACCTGAAGCCAAACAAACCATTGAGTCGCTGGGCCTGCTGTTTAAAGGCCCGATGGAAACGCCGAAGGGAAAAGGTGTAAAGAGCATCAACGTTACCGCCCGCAAGACATGGAACACATTTGCCAACAAAAGGGTTTTTCAGAGCCTGCACGGAGTGGACACTGTTTTCAGCAAAGCTGGTATCCCTATTGACATCACGGTGGTGAGGGAAAATATCGAAGATACTTATGGCGGCATCGAACACATGCTTACGCATGATGTGGCGCTGAGCCGCCGCTTCATCACCCGGCCGGGGAGCATGCAGGTGATACGCTATGCTTTTGAAATGGCCCGGCAGAAAAAGGCCAAACGCATCACCTGCGGGCACAAGGCTAATATCATGAAGCTCACGGACGGACTTTTTCTCGAATGCTTTTATGAAGTGGCCAAAGAATACCCTGAGCTGAAAGCCGATGATGTGATAGTGGATGATCTGTGCATGAAATTAGTAACAAGGCCCGATACATTTGATGTGGTGGTGCTGACCAACCTGCAGGGCGATATTGTTTCGGACTTATGTGCCGGGTTAGTTGGTGGATTAGGTTTTGCCCCTTCAGCAAATATCGGCGATCATATCTCCATATTTGAAGCCGTGCATGGAACAGCACCTGATATTGCCGGAAAAAATATTGCTAACCCCACAGCCCTGTTGCTGAGCGGTTTTGCCATGTTGCGTCATGTCGGCCTTACAGGTAATGCCGCCGTTATCGAAAACGCATTATTATATACCCTGGAAAGCGGGGTACATACCGGTGATTTTGGTGATAAATCAAAGCCACCTGTGAACACCACCCAGTTTGCAGAGGTCATCATCGGCAATTTTGGTAAAATGCCGGAACAGGGCGCCAAAGAAATCATTCCCAACAAACCGGGTACACCCACCCCGCTGAAATTGGAGATTAACTCTATGATGGTCTCCAAAGAAAGCGGGACTGAAACAATTGGAGGTGTGGATTTATTTATTGAAAGTGATGAGCAGCCCACCGTTATTGCCGAAAAATGTAAACGGCATGGCGGGGTGAAATTCAACCTCATCAGTATCAGCAACCGGGGCACACAGGTATGGCCCACTGGTTCTGTTTATACCAACTTAGTAAACCAGTACAACGTAAGGTTTGAAAGCATTGATGATTTCCCGCTCTCCCAGCAGGATGTAATCGGCCTGTATGTCAGCATGAGCGGTAATTTCAAGATCTGCTCATTTGAACTGCTGAACAGGTGGGGAGATAAAAAAGCTTACAGCCTGGCCCAGGGACAATAAGAAAGTCGCTAATCATTAGTCGATAGTCGTAAGCAAGAAACGATCATGAGTAAGGATGTACATACATATACTAACGGTGAATTAACCGTGGTCTGGAAACCGAAAGTCTGTATTCATTCCACTCTTTGCTGGAAAGGATTGATACAGGTCTTCAATCCCAAAGAACGGCCCTGGATAAAAATGGATGGGGCTGCCACCGAAAAAATCATTGAGCAGGTTAGGAAATGCCCCAGCGGGGCGTTGAGTTATTTTATGAATAGCGAAATAAATAACGGAGAGTCCGGCTAATTATAATTCACGGGAAAGCAAAATTCGGCAAAGCCAATACCATAGAAGATAAACGGTTATAAGTGAGATCCCGGAAACGAAAATTGTGTTGTAACCACTGATGGCCTTTCGCTTGCTTTTCTCCTTTCTCCCAGGCAATAAAAGCCTAAATCCTACAACGAAATACGACAAAGCAATTCCAAAAGGAATCAAGCACATTATTGTGATCAAAAGAAAAAAGATAAGGAAAGGCATGCTATATTTTTTTAGCTTGCTTATAGCCACTCTTCAACAACCACTGCATTACTTTTTCCCGCTGTTCACCCTGCACAATAATTTCACCGTCTTTGACCGAGCCTCCGGTGCCGCAAAATGATTTTAGTTTCTTTCCCAGGTCTTCCAGGTCTTCTTCTTTACCCATAAAGCCTTCTACCAGTGTTACGGCCCTGCCAGCCCTGTGTTTAGTATCCAGTCTTACTTTCAATTTCTGTTTTGCAGGCAGCAGGGTTTCATGGAAAGTATTTTCCTCTTCAAACCTAAAATCGGGATTTGTGCTGTATACAAAGCCCCTGTTATCAGGCTTATTTTTCTTGCTCATAGTATTTTTCAATCTTCCTTAATGATTCTACTACTTTAAGACTTCAAAGTCCCTCCTGCTGAGGGATTTAGGGAGGCCTTTAAACTCAAATCCACACTCCTCGCCTGGTGTATCAGAGCTCCCACACTTACAAAATCCACTCCCGTCTTTGCATACGCTTCAATATTCTCAAGGTTAATTCCGCCGCTGGCTTCTGATTCAAATTGTCCGTCAATTAAATCAACGGCGTCCTTTACTTGCCCGGGCTTGAAATTATCCAGCATAATACGGAAAACTTTTCCCCGGCCGGCAGCCATCACTTTTCTTACATCATCAATGTTTCTGGTTTCCACTTCTATTCTAAGCCCCGGTTTTTTTGCCTGTACATACTCCCATGCCTTGTTTATTGCTTTCTCAATACCTCCGCAATAATCAATATGATTGTCTTTCAGCATGATCATATCGTACAAGCCAAAGCGGTGATTGATCCCGCCGCCAATTTTCACAGCTTCTTTCTCGAGCAGGCGGAAATTGGGTGTTGTTTTGCGGGTATCAAGCAACTTTGTTTTATAGCCCTTTAGTTTATCCGTGTATTGTTTTGTCAGTGTTGCGATGCCGCTCATCCGCTGCATGCAGTTCAGCACAAGTCTTTCACATTGCACAATGGTATGCACCAATGCCTCCACTTCAAATGCTTTGTCGCCAAATTTCATTTCATCACCGTCTTGTTTGTACATTGTAAAAACAATGTCCGGTTCCCTGTACCTGAAAATTTTTTCCGCCACCTGCATTCCTGCCAGTATCCCGTCCTGTTTTATTTTCAGGACAGCTTTGCCCCTTGCCCCCGCATCAATACAGGACAGCGTGGAATGGTCCCCGTCGCCAATATCTTCCTTTAAGGCCTCCTCGATGAGGTGTTGCAATTGTACATCAAAGCTCATGACTGTAAAAATAGTGATTCAGTGGCAGCCGGGTGGCCAACGGGCTTTAACTGACAGAGTAAGAGCGGAAAAAAAACACCCTGTCTCTTCAAGAAACAGGGTGCTCAGCTTATGATGTAAAAGTATTTACTCTATGGCCTGGAAGCGGATCTCCTTCACCACTTCTTTGCCGTTTTTTATCCGCATAAAAACATTGGTGCGGAAGTTACCTGCATTAGTTTTGAGTGTCCCGATGCAGAATTGTCCGCTGGGTGCATCCCCTTTATGTTTCAGTTCAAATCCCTTTACGCCATTGTTGCCAAAAAAATCTTTTACAATCAGCTGGGCCTGGGCCTTGCTGTAGCTGTCGCTTTTGTCGGGCAATGTCAGCTCCACATTTTCGTCAAAGTGGGAAGAAAGCTGTGATGAATTACCGGTACGCAATGCGCCGATCACTTCGTCTATGCCGCTCTGGACTGTAATAAAGGATGACAGCATCAGCACAGAACCAAACAGCAGGGTTGAAAATAAACGTTTCATAACAAAAGGTTTTCACAGGTGTGTTAATCTAAAAACATGCCACAGTAAATGCGGCTTTTCTGCGGATACTAAACTACTAAAAACCAGCAGTTTTTCCGAATTCCGTCTGGTTAATAGGGGATTAGCATGTAGTTTTACAGGGTACGGACGGGCAATTGCCCATTGAGAATGAATGTATTTATACTAACTATAACTGTTGATAAAAAATGTCAGGGAAAAAAGTCATTTTGGTGATAATGGACGGCTGGGGGTTGGGAAAAGTTGCTTCGGCCGATGCGATACAGAACGCCAATGTTCCCTTTACCAGATCATTGTATTCAAAATACCCGAATGCCACATTGATAACCTGCGGCGAGGCAGTGGGCTTGCCTGAAGGGCAGATGGGCAATTCAGAAGTAGGCCACCTCAATCTCGGCGCCGGCAGGATTGTTTACCAGGAACTGCAGCGGATAAATGTGGCTGTCCGCAATGGTTCGTTTGCTAAAAACGAAATGCTGCTGAATTCAATCCGTTATGCAAAAAGCAACAGCAAGCCTTTGCACCTGTTAGGCCTGGTGAGTGATGGCGGCGTTCATTCACATATCAATCACCTGAAAGCGGTTATTGATGTGTGCAAGGCAGAAGGTTTCAGTAGTGTTTTTATTCATGCCTTTACGGATGGCAGGGATTGCGACCCCAAAAGCGGCTTGCGATTCATTAAAGAACTGCAGGAACACCTGAACAATTCAGTTGGCAAAATTGCCACCGTAAGCGGCCGCTACTTCGCTATGGACCGGGACAAACGTTGGGAAAGGGTGAAACTTGCGTATGATGTGCTGGTAAACGGTCTGGGCCAAAAAGCCATTGATGCCATTGCCGCTGTTGAAAACTCTTATGACAGAAATATTACTGACGAGTTCATCCAACCAACAGTGATCCTCGATGAAGCCCGGCAGCCATTGGCAACAATTAAAAACGGCGATACAGTACTTTGTTTCAATTTCCGCACAGACAGGTGCCGGGAGATCACACAGGTGCTGACACAAGCTGACTTCCCCGAATTTCAGATGCAAAAACTTTCACTGTATTATACCACGATGACAGAATACGACAGCACCTATAATAATGTTCATGTTGTATTTGATACTGATAACCTGAATAATACACTGGGAGAAATACTGGAACAGCATGGCTTGAAGCAAATCCGGGCGGCTGAAACAGAAAAATATCCGCATGTCACTTTCTTTTTCAGCGGGGGCAGGGAGAAAATCTTTGAAGGAGAGAAAAGAATCCTTGTTGCCTCACCAAAAGTGGCCACATACGACCTGAAGCCCGAAATGAGTGCTTATGAACTGACAGATGCTTTGTTGCCTGAAATAAAAAATAAATCGTTTGATTTTTGTTGCTTGAATTATGCCAATACTGATATGGTAGGCCACACCGGCGTTTTTTCAGCTGCCGTAAAAGCAGCCGAAACAGTTGACAGGTGCGTAGAGAAAATTGTTACAACAGGCCTGGAAAATGGCTATACTATCTTCCTCACTGCCGACCATGGCAATTCTGATTACATGATCAATGAAGATGGCTCGCCCAATACTGCCCATACCCTGAACCCGGTTCCTTTTTTTATTATTGATAAAAACTGGAAGGGAAACATCAAAGCCGGAAAACTTGGCGACATTGCCCCCACTATTCTGACGATGATGAACCTGCCCGTTCCCCGGGAGATGACGGGGGAAATTTTAATTGATAAAATCTGACTTTAAACCAAACTCATTTATGTTCAGGAAAATCATGCTCTTTTTGCTGGCTGCATTAATTGTAATCCAGTTTATACACCCAAAGAAAAACAAATCAAAGGGACTGCAGGCCAATTCCATTGGTAATGTCTATGCCATACCGGAAGATGTCAAATCCATCCTGGCCAAAGCCTGTAATGACTGTCACAGCAATAATACCCGTTATCCCTGGTATGCCGGTTTTCAGCCTGTTCACTGGTGGCTTAATAAACATATCAAGAACGGAAAAAAAGGTGTCAATTTTGATGATTACACCAAACGCAGTCTCCGCTATCAGTATCACAAAATGGAGGAAACCATTGAAATGATAAAGGAAGGGAAAATGCCCCTGAACTCATACACCTGGACACATAAGGATGCCAGACTCACCGATGAGGAAAAAAGTAAAATTACGGGCTGGGCCCGGTCCATTATGGATACGATGAAAGCCCGCTACCCCATTGATAGCCTTCTCCGTAAAAAGAATTGATGCTTATATTCCTGATTGGGCTAAACCAGGCTGAAAATATCCGGGTTCGTTAGCTATCCCCGAACCCAAACAGTATATTTGTTCTGCTGATTAACCATGAGCATTCTATTAAAGAAAATAGCCGCATCCTTTATGCTGGCCATTGTACTGGCCCCTTTGGGCTATGCGTTTGTTTTCCATGCCAGACAGCAATCCATCCGCCACCGGATGAAGGAGCAACTGGAAGAAAAAATGATCCACACCATTGTGCTTGCAGAAAAAGATGTCAAATGGTTCAAGCCTGGCAAAGAAATAGTGGTGGAAGGAAAAATGTTTGATGTAAAATCTGTCATTCACCGCAATGACGGCACTGTTACCTTCACCGGCCTTTTTGATGAAGAGGAAACCTTGCTGGTAAAGCAAATGCAGCAAAGACAACAGGAGGAAAATACAAAAGGAGGTAAACAAATCGTTCAGTTGCTGCAACAGGCGCAGGCTCTGCCTGAGGAAAGCACAGCGGATGAATGCGCCTGGCGCATTATTTCAGCAAGTCTGTTCGCTTTTTATTCCCCGTCGCTTCCCAAAGCTTACACAACTATCCTCACCCCTCCCCCGCAGTTCTGATTACAGTTTTTCTTGCCACCAGTCCATTTTGTAATCTTAAAAAACTTTTTATGAAAAAAGCTTTACAGCTTTTTGTATTGTTGTATGCATACACTTTTACGAATGCGCAAACCGACAGCACCGGGGAAAAAACCCTTGGCGAGGTGGTGATCTCTGTAAATAAATGGGAGCAGAAACTGAACGAAGTTCCCAATAAGATTGTCAAGGTCAGTAAATATGATATCCTCAGGAACAATCCGCAGACGGCAGCTGACCTGTTAGGGCAGAGCGGAATGGTATTTATCCAAAAAAGCCAGTTGGGCGGGGGCAGCCCGATGATAAGGGGCTTTGCAACCAACCGGGTATTGCTGGTGGTGGATGGTGTACGGATGAACAATGCCATTTACCGCAGCGGAAACCTCCAGAATGTTATCAGCATTGATGCGCTCAGTACTGAGGCAGCAGAAGTAATTTTTGGACCTGGTTCCCTTATCTATGGCAGTGATGCTATTGGGGGTGTAATGGATTTTCATACACTGGAACCACGGTTTTCAAAAGACAGTACCGTGCTTGTAAGGGGAAGTTTGCTGGGGAGGTACTCAACAGCCAACAAAGAAAAAACGGGTCATGCCGATTTGAATCTTGGCTGGAAAAAGTGGTCGCTTCTTTCTTCTTTTTCTTACAGTAGTTTCGATGACCTGAAAATGGGAAAGAACGGCGGGCAGGACATTTACCTGCGGCCTGAATATGTAGAACGGATCAACAATATTGACAGCATTGTAGCAAACAGCGACCCCCGTGTGCAGCGCTTCAGCGGGTACGACCAGGTAAATTTCTTACAAAAAGCCAGGTTTAGGCCCAACCAGCACTGGGATATTCAATACAGTTTCACCCATGCCAAAACAGGCGATGCCCCGAGATATGACAGGCTGATTCAATACCGCAATGGCAGGCTTCGTTTTGCCGAATGGTATTATGGACCGATGAGATGGAATATGCACATCCTGCATGTCATGCATTCTAAAAAAACAAGTTTATATGATGATGCCAGGCTGACCCTTGCTTTCCAGGATTATGAAGAAAGCAGGATTGACCGGACAAGGACAACTAACAACCGCAACAAACAAACAGAACTGGTGGATGCCATCAGCGTTAACTGGGATGCTGCAAAAGGGCTTTGTAAAGACCAGTTATTCTATGGCGTTGAATATGTGCACAACAAAGTTGGTTCTCTCGGTGAAAGAATCAATATCAGCACAGGTGCAGTTACCCCGATGGCAAGCCGCTATCCAAACGGAAGTACCTGGGGTACGATGGGAATCTATGGCAGCTATAAAATAAATCTTCGCCCAAAAGTTACCCTGACAACAGGTTTGCGTTATAGTTATAATACCCTTGACGCAACATTTGATACCACTTTCATCAAGTTCCCTTATAAAGAAGCGGAGCTGAGAGATGGCGCATTGACCGGTAATGCCGGCCTGGTGTACCGTCCCGCAGAGGGATGGCAGCTGAATGGAAATTTTTCTACCGGTTACCGTATGCCCAACGTGGATGATATTGGAAAACTGTTTGAAAGTGTTCCCGGTAATGTCACCGTACCGAATCCTGATTTAATACCGGAGTATGCCTGGAATTTTGAAACGGGTATCATTAAAAACATCCCCAATAAGCTCCGCATAGAGGTAAACGGTTTTCACACCCTCCTGAATGATGCCATTGTAAGAAGGCCAGCCACATTTAATGGACAGGACAGTATTCTTTTTAACGGAGTTATGAGCCGGGTGGAAGCACTGCAAAATGCAGCAAAAGCCACTGTTTGGGGTTTCCAGGCAAGTGTAGAATATTTTTTCACCAGGGGCTTGTCCCTGCAAACCCATGCCAATTGGATAAGTGGAAAAGAAACAGACGATGTAAAGAATGAGCAGGTACCGCTGCGCCATGCCCCGCCTTTTTATGGCAGCAGCCAGCTCCGATACAGGATGAAGAAGTTATCGGCTGAAATTTCTGCCCAGTATAACAGCCGGATAAAAAATGCAGACCTGGCCCCTTCTGAACAAGCCAAAACAGATATCTATGCCGAAGATGCAGCCGGCAAACCTTATTCGCCCGGCTGGTACACCCTGAACCTTAAAGCGTCATACCAGGTACTGAAAAACCTGCTGTTGACGGCGGGATGGGAGAATATGATCAATCAGCGCTACAGGCCTTATTCTTCGGGCATTGTGGCCGCCGGAAGCAACTTTATTATTTCGGCGAGGGTATCACTTTAATCAGAGGGCTGCCATTACCGGCAGCCCTTTTTGATCAAAAACCATAGAATCACTTACTTGAACAGTCCATTTATTACTTGAATGGCCTTTAAATTTTACATTCCTGTGCAGCATCCGTACCAGAAAATTGTCTAATTTACGGGCAGCCAAAGGCTATTTATGACCGAGGAAGCCATTTTACAAGGTTGTTTGAAGAATGATGCCACAGCCCAAAGAGAGTTGTACAACCGGTACAGCCCTAAAATGCTGGCGGTCTGTTATCGTTTTGCGCACAACCGGGAGGATGCCGAGGATATGTTGCAGGAGGGTTTTATTAAGGTCTTTACACAGATCCACACGTTTGAGAACAGGGGCGCTTTTGAGGGGTGGATACGCCGGATCGTGGTACACACCTGTATCAACATCCTGAAAAAGAACAAAAAGTTCAATGAAAGTGTGGATATCATTCATGCCACCGGAGTGCAGGTAAGGGAAGAGAGTGTGCCGGCCATAATACAGGCCAAACAAGTGGTGGAATGCATCCGGCTTCTGCCCATCGGCTACCGGACCGTTTTGAACCTGTACGCCGTGGAGGGGTACAGCCACCGGGAGATTGCGAATATGCTGGATGTGGAAGAAAGTACCAGCCGCAGCCAGTACACCAGGGCAAGGGCGATGCTCGAAGATATTTTAGTCCGTAAAAGAATATTACAGAAACCGAAACCCGAAACAGACTGGCTGGCAGCCGTGGCCCGCCGCTAATTTTTAACCGTATCCTAAATGACCAACTGGTAATGGAAAGTAATTTTAACAACAGGGATTTTGAACGGTTTGTACAGCAGAATGCTGACCAATACCGCATGTTCCCGACTGAAAAAGTATGGAAAGGCGTACACCAAGCCCTGCATAGCCGCCGGCGCTGGTATGGCATCGGCCTTGCCCTTCTGCTTATCACCACTGCTGTGGTAACCTGGGTAATGCTCTCGCCGGGGAACAGGGAGAATAACCTCGCTTCTGCATCCGTAAAAACAACAGAAGCGGAAAAAGCAGGAGATGCAACAGTTACCGGAGTTACAAGCCCTGTAAAAACCCGGCAGAACAACAGCCCCTTCATTACTTCACCTGAAGACCTGAAGCAAACAGTTTCGGCTGTAAAAGTTGCCGGTCTTGCTGATGATAATAACACAACTACCCCTTCTGAAGAAATTCTTGTAAATGAAAATGCAGCTGCGGTTGACCCGGCCCCGTTAGCAGTATTAAATCCGGATGGACGGATTACACAGAAACAAAACATATTTGAGGGCAACAATAAGAAAACCGTTTCCCCTGCAGTGATAGCTACCCCGGTTATTTTACCTGTCAATGCAGCCATAGCAAAAGCAGATAAACCGGCTGATATAAGTACTGCCGCCGGGAAAAAATCAGACGATGTGAAGGATACAAAACTGCCGCTGATTCCTGAGCGCACCGCTAAGCCAATATCAAAGCTCAGCAAGAAAAAATTAAGCTGGCAGTTATATCTTACTCCCACTGTCAGTTACCGTAAACTGGCAGAAAATACCGCCTTTATCAGCGCAGCCCGATATAACAGCATTGTAAATGGTACCGGCGGAGCACTTTATACTACTGATGTAAATACAATGGTCAATCATAAACCTGACCTGGGTTTTCAGCTGGGTCTTCGCACCGCTTACCCTGTATCCAAATGGTTCAGCCTCACGGGTGGCTTCCAGTTCAGCGTAAGCAAGTATGATATCAAAGCTTATGATCATCCGGCTGAAGTGACCACCATAGCTCTTACCGACCGGAGTGTGTCTGCCGTCAGCAGCCTGAGAAACACCAACGGTTACAAAGTAAACTGGCTCCGGAATTTCTATTTTTCTGCATCGGTACCGATAGGGATGGAATTAAAACTTTCTGACGGCGATAAAAATTACTTTGGGATTGCCGGCACCATCCAGCCCACGTATGTGCTGGACAACAGGGCCTACCTTATTTCGGCCGACTATAAAAACTATGCGGAAGTGCCTTCCCTTACCCGCCGCTGGAACATGAATACCAGTTTTGAGATATTCTCCGCCCACACTACCGGAAAACTGAAATGGAGAGTAGGTCCGCAGGTGCGGTACCAGACCATGTCGAGTTTTGTAAAAAACTATCCCATCAAAGAACATCTTTTTGATTTTGGTTTAAAACTGGGCATACAGCTCAAATAGGACCTGCACTAACTGCCTGGTAACAGCTAATATCCCGTCTCGTTTACAGCAAGGCGGGATATTCTTTTGTAAGCCCTGATTACACTGTTCTGCGGCATTTTCAAACGCTCTTTGCATTAATTTTAGGCCATGAAGAACTATGTTTCATTAGCAGTTGCATTCTCCGTTTGTGCCGTTGTTTCCTGCAGGCAAAAGGATAAAGAGCCTGCCAAAAGCTATATCTCCGTGGTGTCGCTCATCCGGAAACAAGTGGCCCATGTGGACACTTCGTTGTATCCCATTATTAAGATCGTTTCGCAGGACAGTCTTCAACATGACAGTACTTATATACCCAGAGAACAATTTGCCGCAGAGGCAAAAGATTTTCTGGAAATACCTGATTTGTCTGAAAAAAAAGTGGCCAAACGATACAAAGAAGAACCGCCCCGTTATGATGAACTGCTGGGCAGGGTCATATTTAAATACGTACCTGTTGACCCGGACAAAGAAGAAGTGAAAAGCCAGGAGTTTTTGGCTACCCCTGTTCCTGGCCAGGATGCCAGGATTAACAATGTCATCATCATCCGGGAGATCAGCAACCGGGACAGCTTTCTGCAGAAAAAAATGCTCTGGCAGATGGATAAAAGTTTCCAGATAGTAACCACCCGCCAGAAACCTGGCATACCTGAAGTCACCACCATCACCAGGGTTATCTGGAATGAGGATCCTTATCAATGACAGCAGCCGAATTTCAGCATATCGCCGGCTCCATTCCCGCACAGCCGGGCATTTATAAATACTATGATGCCGGTAGTGAGTTGCTGTATGTGGGCAAGGCCAAGCACCTGCGCAAAAGGGTAAGCTCCTATTTCACCAAAACATTTACCAGCTATAAGACCCATGAACTGGTGCAGCGGATTGCCCGCATTGAATTTACCATTGTAAATTCCGAACAGGATGCCTTCCTGCTGGAAAACTCATTGATAAAAGAGTTTCAGCCCCGGTTCAATATTAATCTGAAGGATGATAAAAGCTACCCGTTTATAGTTATCAAAAACGAACCATTTCCCAGGGTCTTCCTTACGAGAAAAAAAATCAACGACGGTTCTGAGTATCTCGGCCCGTACACCTCTGTAAAAAAAGTGAGGGAACTGCTGCAGTTCATCCGGCAAACGATACAGCTCAGGACCTGCACACTTCATCTTTCTGAAAGCAACATCAAAAAAAAGAAATTCAAAGTATGCCTGGAATATCACCTGGGCAACTGCAAAGGTCCCTGCGAAGGGTTACAAACCGCAGATGATTACAATGAAAACCTGACCCAATTGAAAAACCTGCTTCGGGGAAACCTGTCTCCCGTTATCCGCCACTTTAAAGAGGAGATGAAAGAGCATTCACAGACCCTTGCCTTTGAAAAAGCAGAGCTGGTAAAAAAGAAGATTGATTTCCTGGAGAATTACCAGTCAAGGTCGGTGGTAGCCAATTCAAAAGCCGGTAACCTCGATGTATTTGCCATGCAAAAGGAAAAAGAAACTGCTTATATCAGTTACCTGATGGTGCGTAACGGCGCCATCATTCAAACACATACCAACAAGGCAGAGACCCGCCTGGACGAAACCCCGGAAGAAATACTGCTGTTCTCCGTTGCTCAAATGCGGTCCACTTTCAACAGTGATGCTGCTGAAATAGTTGTCCCTTTTGTTATTGATTATCCGCAACAGGAAATAACTGTCACCGTTCCCAAAGGCGGCGACCGGAAGAAACTGCTGGACCTTTCACAAAAAAATGTCAGCTACTTTATCGAAGAACTGAAAAACAAAGACCGGCTGCAACTGAATATCAAAGCTGATAAAAAGAAACTTCTTGAACAGCTTCAGAAAGACCTGCAACTGCAGGAACTACCGGCCCACATTGAATGCTTTGATAACTCCAATTTCCAGGGCAGCTACCCGGTCTCAGCTATGGTGTGTTTTAAAAACGGCGAACCCAGCAAGAAAGACTACAGGCATTTCAATGTAAAGACAGTAGAAGGTATCAATGACTTTGCCACCATGAAAGAAGCAGTTTTTCGCCGCTATAAAAGACTGAAAGAAGAAGAACAGCCCTTTCCCCAGTTAGTGATCATTGATGGGGGCAAAGGGCAGCTAAGCGCCGCTATGGAAGCAATGGAAGAACTGGAACTTGCCGGGCAAACCACCTTAACAGGCCTTGCCAAAAACGAGGAGGAATTATTTTTTGCAGGAGATAAAGAATCATTGAAACTGCCTTATAACATTAGCAGTTTAAAATTGATACGCAGCATCAGGGATGAAGTGCACCGGTTCGGTATTAGTTTTCACCGGCAGAAAAGAAGCAAGGGCACTTTTAAAAATGAACTGGAAGAAATAAACGGTATTGGGAAAGCAACTGCTGATTTGCTGCTGAAAGAATTCAGGTCAGTAAAAAATATAAGGGAAGTGATAAGAGAAGGTAAGGGTGAAATTGAAATCGGGAAAGTGATTGGGATAACTAAAGCAAGGATGCTGGTGAATCACTTCAGCGGAAACTAATAAGGGGCAACCCTCCTTCGCCAGGGCTTCGGAGGGTGATAAAAAAATGGGGCCCGGATAGAAATCCAGCCCCGTTTTTAAAATCCAATATCCTATGAAAAACCGAAACGAAAATACAACAATTATCTAATTTTCCTATAGGGTTTTTACGATTCCTGAAACTTTTTTTCCCGCTGAATGTTAAACATTTAGCCAACAAAAAAGCCCCTTTGAAGGGGCTTTACTATAATGTTTGGACAATAATGTTTCGGATTAATACGACCAGAGATCCTGCTCAAAATTGAACATTTTATCCTTGATATTATCACCTTCAAGCAGGGCAAGGATGGGGTCTTTGAGGTAAATGCGGATTGGTTTATTGCCGGGGTTATCCAGGGTTGACTTTGTAATGTAGCTGCTGAACATTCTGCTTTCAAAAAGTTCCTCCCATGTCATACGGCTTTGACCCATATTCTTTGGGTTGTACACTTCGGCTTTTGCCAGTGAAGGCCTCAAATCAGGGTAATACACCCAAAACAGGGATGATGTTCCTCTTTCTTTTGTTGTATTAGGAAAGTATTCAGTTTTTAAGAACCCGATTCCAAGAATTCTGCAAAACATCCTGCTGGACTCCCTGTCAAATACCCACTCTTCCTTTAACCGTATTCTTGTGATAGACTTCGGATCAAAAGATTTTCTAGTTACAACATAGCCAATAACCTTATCAATTTGCTTGATGTCATATCTGGGAACTGTATCAAGACGTCCTGCGGTCAATTGCTTGATATCATCTATGGCCATCGGAGTTGTAAACCTGTCATCAGAGAATGCTGTAACCTCACCGGTATTAACGGCTTTCATGATCATATTGACAAACATCTGGCTACCGTTATCATCCTCAGCTTCGTACATAAATACCTTGTTCATCTTTTCCCTTAAATCCAGCTCCCTCCATACCTTTTCAGCATACAAAGCATCATCCCAGCGAAGATGCTCGTAAGGCAGGGGTGTTCTTGCAGTAAGACTGGTTTTGTCAAATGCATTTTCGTTCCTTAATGACTTTCTTATTGTATTATCAGTCCCCACTGTGTCATACTCAATAGGCAGATTGGCATACGGATCATAATTTATCGGGGGCAAATTATTATTCTGTTGCACATTAGGCTTGCCTGTAGTGTCAGAAGGGTTTTGCGGATTACTCCTTTGCCTCCGCTGACGCTGAGCACTCATTTCAGTCGCAATCAGACCGAAGAGAAAAAAACAAAGGAGGAATTTGAACGAAATCTGTTTCATATTCACACTTATTTAATGTAATAAACGAGAGAAGGGGCTGTCGTAGTACGTCCGTCGGGCCCTTTTACACGGATATCATCAATTGTTACCATTCTTCCGGCCTGAACATGCTGATTAATGGCATTTCTTACAGCTCCGGAAAAAGCCGCACCCTGGTTGGGGATGGATACTATATCATCATCTGTGTCACAGGTGAATGTAAACCCAACCACATTATATTCAAGCTCAAACGGGAAATTCTTGATACCGGCACCTACACCCCCCTGAGCCCTGAAACCACCCGCAGTGATATTGGCACCGCTGGGTTGTCCGCCTACATAAGCCTGAGCTTCAGGTATGGTACGAACCCTGAACTGGGCAGCACCGGCAACTTTGCCATCCGCTGACACTGTTATTGTTGTATTGTCATTTACCTGATTTACCCTTGCTACATACTTGCCTGGGCCAACCCTTGTAAGGCTTCCGGCACTAATAACAGCACTAACCTTATCATCACCACCACCGCTGGCGGCAATGGTAACGGGGTTATCCACCCCAATATAAAGCACATTCATTTTATCAAGGGCGATGGAAGCATTGGCGGAACCTACAACATAATCCACTTTTACTTCTTTTACCTCATCCTTGCCGGTTGTCTGGTTAAAGAAGCTAATCCGAACTGGAATGCTGTGAGCACCTACGCCGCCAGCCTGTGTTTTATACAATGCAAATCCCTCTTCTCCTATAGCAACGGTGTTTCCACCGATAGAAATAGTAGGAGCGGCAGCTTTACTGAATGCGCCGATACCGGCTTTGATTTCCAATTCCTGACCTGGCATCAGGTAGTTTGAATTTTGACCCACAATAGCAGCGTAAGAGTCAAAAATCACTTCTACTTCTCCCACTTTTTTGTGGAAATGTGCTACCACTTTATTCTCTGCGGTTTTAATGTCATTTTGAAACTTACTTAAAATGGTAAGACCAGCTACGGTAGGAACCATGTGGAAATAAGCAATTTCCCACTCCTTGGTTTTTCCGTCTCTTCCGGGAGGATTGGAAATATCAACAAATGGGGCAGAGAACGCACTGTCAAGTTCCGGATCAATAGCTTTGATATCTTTTGAGTATTGCTCAAGCATTGCTTTGAGTTTCATACCCTCGCCTTCTTTCACCATCATTCTGGTAACGATATCAAGATTATCTTCTTTGAACGACTTGGTGGGGTCACTTAGGCTTCCTCCGGCAAGAGTAAGAATCTTACCTTTCATACTTTCGAGGTAAGCATAGAGGTCTTGGGAAATTTTTGTTGCTTTTTGCGCTTTGGGATACCATATTAAAGCCCTTTCCCTTGTTTCTGGTTTCAGGGTTTTATCTTCCAGCGACTTCAGGATTGTGGTAGTTGATAAATTAACCGTAGCATTTGTATTCTCCAGGCTTCTTCTTACTGTTTTAAAGGCATTGAGGATCTCAGATGACACATTCAGTGCTAACAGGGCTGTCAGCACCAGGTACATAATATTGATCATCTTCTGCCGGGGCTCTTTAGGTAAAGCCATGACTATTTTGGTTTAAATTGGATGATGAATGATGACTCTTTTCATTTGTTAGTTCATTAGCTGCGACCCTGCATGGCTGTCAGCATATTGCCATAGATACTGTTGAGGCGGCCGAGGTTTGTGGCCAGGCCACCAATTTGTTCCTGTACCCTTCTGGCATCTTCGGCGCTGTTCAGCATCTGAGCCGATGTTTCAGACAGTTTGCCATAGAAGGCATTCAGCGCCTTCAGGTGGTTATTGCTTTCCTGCAGCTCCAGTTCATAAATGGTGTTCAGCGAAGACAGGTTTTTGGTCAGCACCTGTATCTGCTCATGAAAACCTTTGGCGCCTTCGGTAGCCTGGTTAAAGGCGCCCACAGAAGAAGCCGCGGTTACATAAGCATCTTTCACCTTGTCCAGCTGCCCGGTTACTTCTCTTGTCTTGGCAGCAAAGTCGCCGGTAGCGGCAACGGTGTCGTTAATATTGTTCATTCCGCCCACGGTGCTGTTCAGTTGCTTGAATCCGTCGCCGAGGCGCTTCATGGTGTCGGGGGTAATATCCGCCTCCATCAGCATCTTGTCCATAGCAGCAAAACCTTTTCTGGCTGATTGGCCGGCAATGGCAAACTGCTCCTCGTCATGTGTGGTGTCTTTTAAAGCCGGATATATGGCATATAAAACACCGTAGGTTGCAAAAATTATTGTTTCTGTAGTTAACCCGGCAAAAAGCCAGAAGTCGGCGTCTGCCTGGTGAGTGATTTTCCGGAGTGCCCCCCAGATTACTAATGCTGCGCCGAATGAAACGCCTACATCTACCCATTTACTTACCTTAGATGGAATTGCTGCTGCCATAAACTTGGATTTTTAAAAGGTTTTAATTGATATTAAGAAGAGAGAAAGAAGAGAGGACAGATATAATAACTGCCCTCTCACTATTTTTATTTTTTATTTGGCCATTTTATTTTTTCCGGCCTTTTTGGGGTGCTGCCGGCAAATCAATCACACAACGGAAACCAACGTAGGATTTGGCTGAATCCTGGTACTCATAAGTGCTGGTACCTGTCTGCAGGTAATAACCCACATCTTTCCAGCTTCCGCCACGGATGATCTTACGCTTCATCAGGGGAGGATCGTCGTCTTTGGCATTCCAGCGTACATCGGGGTTCATATCGTGCTGGAAGTTGTTACGGCCTTCGTAATAGATAGAAGATGTCCACTCTGCCACATTTCCGCTCATGCAGTACAGGCCATAGTCGTTGGGCCAGTAGGCATCAGCCCTTACTGTGTAGAAACCGCCATCCTCCGGGTAGTTACCACGGCCAGGTTTGAAGTTGGCCATCAAACATCCTTTTTTATTGCGCAGGTAATAATTACCCCAGGGAAACATAGATTGTGAACGGCCGCCCCTTGCTGCATATTCCCACTGTGCTTCGGTAGGCAGGCGGAAGTCGGATTCCTGTGACCTTTTCTTGGAATCCAGATAAGCGTTCAGGTAGTGAGTTCTCCACTCGCAGAAGGCGTTGGCCTGTTTCCAGCTTACGCCAACCACAGGATAGTTGCCAAAGGCAGGGTGAGAGAAATATCTTTTGGTCATCGGCTCGTTGTAGGAATAGGCAAAATCACGGATCCAGGCAAGGGTGTCAGGATATACAGGCACATCCTTTTTTACGATGAATTTGGAACGGGCCTTACCTGCATTTTCCCTTTTAGCTGCTTCCTTCAGGTCAAAAACTTCGGAGTGAAACACTATTTTAGAGGCATCTACTTCTTTTTTACCAAAGACCCTTTCATCGGGGGGAAGGATAATATCAGTGCCGGCCAGTTGCTCCATCACTTTGGGGTCGCTCCACTTCATGGTTTTCATTTTGGCCCAGTCAACATACTCGTTACCATCGGCGCCGGCTTTTACATAGCCCATTTTACGGGCCACTACAGAGTCACGGACCCAGTTTACAAACTGACGGTACTCGTTGTTGGTGATTTCGGTGGCATCCATCCAGAAACCGCTGATAGAAACAGAACGGTTACGGGCACTGAATGCATACGCAGGATCCTCATCGCTGGGACCCATGTGGAATGTGCCCTGGGGTACATACACCATTCCCGGAGGTTTGGGAAGGGAATACTTACCACCTGGCGCAACACCATGCACCTGTCCGTCATTCGGCGTGCCTTTGCCGCCTTTTCCTTTTGATTTACCGCTGGAGCCACAACTGGCAAGCATTGCCATACTAGCAACTGCACACAGGGTGTAGTAAAGGTTTTTCATTTTCATACACTTAACACTTGAGGGTATTGGGCAAATATAATATTTTGAACTAAATGCTGGTACAAGGTTATTATTTATTTTTTAAAGCCCATAACGGTTTTTACGGGGTAAAATTTCTAACGGAGACCGGGATGGTTTTATTGTATTAACTAAAAATTAATTACCCCTTTTCAGCCCTGTTTATCAGCGATATAAGGTCTTTTGCGGAAAATACGGGAAGCCGGCAGGTGTAATTACGGCAAAGCCAGGCAGATGGCTTTCCGGCGGAGGCTTTTCCGGCCAGCAGCGGATACCGCAGGTCCGGTTCAAATGCCGCCATAAGTACCCGATAGGGAATGTACTCACTGATAATTCCTGAATGAAGCCCGGAAAAATCATTTCCGAGAACGGCTATTTCATTTGTGCCCTCAATTATTTCCTGCAGAAGGCAGGCCCAGTTGCCGAAGGAGCTAGGATAACGGATGATGGCATTGCCCAGTGAAGCCGCCATATCAAGAGCCTGTTGTCTCCATTCACGGTCGTCCAATAAAATTCCCAGCCGATGAAGGTTATATGCCATTACTGAATTGCCCGATGGTACTGCGCCGTCATACACCTCTTTTTTGCGAACAATGACATCCTGCTGGCCGGCCGGGGTGTAAAAAAAGAAAGGGGTCCCTTCTTCCTTGAAATTTTGCTGCACCTGCTCACAAATTGTTTTGGCTTTATCCAGCCATCGGCTGTCCGCGGTTATCTCCTGCAGGTGAAGCAATGCTTCCACGAGGAAAGCATAATCGTCGAGGAAGGCGGGGTATTTAGCCACATTGTTTTTCCAGGTATGGTGAAATCCATCCGGGCTGCCGGCAGCAAATGCTGACAGCAGGAACTGCATATTCCTGACTGCAAGCTGCCTGTAGTCTTCTTTCCCGGTTGCTGCAAAAGCCTTGCTGGCTGCGGTGTTCATCAGAGCATTCCAGCCAAGGAGAATCTTATCATCCAGCAACGGACGTATGCGCTTGCTGCGGTGTTCCAGCAATTTTTTTCTTCCGGTTTCCAGTATTTTTTTTATTTCCGCCGTATTCAGCTTTTTTTCTGACGCAAAAATTTCCACTGGTTTTTTTACCCGGAGAATGTTTGTATGCTCCCAGTTGCCCTGTTCTGTTATATCATAATATGCACAAAAAATGGCAGCCTCCTCTCCCAGCAATTCTTTTATCTCCTCCGGTTGCCACACATAGAATTTTCCTTCAACAGCTTCGCTGTCGGCATCCAATGCTGAAAAGAAACCTCCGTTTTGATGCATCAGTTCCCGCTGAACAAATCCAATTATCTCTTCTATTACTTCCTTATACCGTAATTTCTTTGTCAGTTGAAACGCCTCGCTCAGCACCGATACCAGCAGGGCATTGTCATAAAGCATTTTTTCAAAATGGGGCGCCAGCCATTCCGCATCGGTGGAGTATCGGGCAAAACCACCCCCAAGCTGGTCATAAATTCCCCCTTCAATCATTTTATCAAGGGAGAGAAGAGCCTGCTGGATGGCATCTTTATCGCCGGTAATAAAATGATAGTGAAGCAAAAAAAGGATGGAAAAGGTCTGCGGGAATTTGGGAGCCCGGCCAAAACCACCCCACTCTTTGTCAGCCTGCCTGAGAATATTCCCAAATGCTTCTTTTGTTTTTTCCCCGGAAAATATTTCATCCTCCTCCACTTTTTGCAGCCCGAATGAATTGGACTGAAGGAGATGTTCGGTGAGGTTTTCTGCCTGTGCATCTATTTCATACCGTCGCTCCCGGAAAGCCTGCAGCACCCCATGCAGGGTTTCCTGCCACGAAGGCCGGTTATATGCTCTTTGAGGGGGAAAATAAGTGCCTCCGTAAAAAGGTTTGGCGCCGGGAGTTAGAAATACGTTTAGTGGCCAGCCGCCGCTGCCCGTCATGGCCTGCACGGCATCCATGTAGATGTGGTCAATATCGGGCCGCTCTTCCCGGTCAATTTTGATGTTAATGAAGTACTCATTCATGATGTCGGCCGTGGCTTCATCTTCAAAACTTTCTCTTTCCATTACATGACACCAGTGGCAGGCAGCATAGCCGATACTTACCAGTATGGGTTTGTTCTCCTCTTTTGCTTTTTGCAGCGCCTCCTCTCCCCATGGATACCAGTTCACTGGGTTATGGGCATGTTGAAGAAGGTAGGGGCTTGTTTCGTGGATGAGACGGTTGGTATGTCCGGTCATTGTTCAAAATTACTATCAGAACCGGTATAACCACGGTTGCAGGCTATTGAATATTTATTCAACAATAAAAGCTGTTTGATAGAAGTTATTGACAGCTGCCACCGGTTTAAGCTTTACATAAAATGACCCGGTAAATTCCAGGTATGCTTTAAACTCATGCATTGGAACATTAAACTCGTCAAAGATTATAATATCTCCCTTTTTAATATACGGGTAAAGCTGTGACAATGTGAAAATAGTTGCAGAATATAAATCAGCATCCATGTGAATTAGTTTTCGGCTGCGGGATAAAAGAAGCTCCCTTTTATCTGCTATAAATCCATTTAACGTATCCTGAAAAAGACCTTTTATAAACACAGCTCTTTTGTCGCCGGTTTCGGGCACAGCATGACTCATATCTCCTTTTGAATAAAAACCTCCCCAGTTTTCCGGAAGGCCTTCAAAAGTATCAAAGCCATAAAACAATGATCCTTCATGTGTGTTTTCTTTCAGCCACCACCGGAATGACGCTCCTGATGCAACTCCGAATTCGAGATAGATAACGGGTTCAGCAGTCAGGTGATAATGGTTCAGCACCGCTGCATAGAGCCTGTACCTTTTCTGATAATTCCTTTTGAATGAAAAAAAATCGTTGCAGATAAGCCCTTTCCTGTTCCGGTAGATCCATACTACCAGTTTATTAAAATGAGCAAGAAATACAAAGAAACGATTAAAGGGGGCAAAAAGCAGGGATACAGGAAATACAATAAGGAGTCCCTTAAAAAATTTAACAAGCCTGAACATGAAACAGGTTTTTATTAAAAACCCTGCACCGGGTGGCACAGGGAGTAAAAATAGCTATATGTATCAGCTATGATAATTATTTTTTCCGGGTGATAGCTGAAAGGAACTGCTCCAGTGCAGCCACCATGCTGGGAGCCTGCGGCTGCGGAGCTTTTATTTCCAGTTTCAGCCCGGCATCTTCAATAGCTTTGGAGGTATTGTTTCCAAAAGCGCCAAGTACTGTTCCGTTCTGTTTGAATTTGGGCAGGTTATCAAACAGGCTTTTGACACCACTGGGGGTGAAAAAGCAAATAACATCATATTCTGTTTTGGTCAGCAATTCCTTTACATCGGCGCTCTGGGTGCGGTACATAAAGGCCAGAACGAATTCGCAGTTATTATTCTTCAGCCAGTTTACAATCTCATTGTCCTGCTGGTTTTCAGAACATACATACATGAATTTTTCGTTCCCTTTATGCTTGTTGATGGCATCAAACATACTCTTGTTGGTGCCATCGGCCCCGTAAAACACTTTGCGCTTCCGGTACAGGATGAATTTTTGCAGGTACAGGGCCACCGCCTCGGTAATGCAGAAATACTTGGTATCCTGCGAAACATTCACCTTCATTTCTTCGCACATGCGGAAGAAATGGTCAATGGCGTTGCGGCTGGTGAAAATCACACCGGTGTAATTGTGAATCTCAATCTTTTGCTTGCGGAATTCCCGTGCCGGTATGCCTTCCAGCCGGATAAAAGGGTGAAAATCCAGCTCTACGCTGTATTTTCTTGAAAGCTCAAAGTACGGCGACTTATCGCTTTCGGGTCTCGGCTGTGTAATCAGGATTTTATGAATTGCTTTGGCCTGCTCACCGGCCTTATTAACCCCTGTTTTAGTCATAATCGGTTCGGCTAAAGTTGGCGGCAAAGTTAAGCAGTTATCCGGAAAAACAACAACAAGCCTTTGTATATCAGTAAAAGCGGCGCTATTTCAAAGGCACAGAGGTATAAAAAGAAATGAAAAGGGTTGACTTTGACCTGATTGCGAACCGCTGTATAAGTAAGAATGAAGCGATAGATAAACAACCCTCCCACCAGGCACCAGGAAAGAACAATAGCAACCGGGTAGATTTCTCCTGCTGCAAAAGCGATCAGCACCAGAAAGGGCAGCAGCAGGATGCCTATCATTTTGTTCACTACGAAAACTATAAAAATATAGGCGTCGGCCGCTTCCTGCATATTAAATAACCATCCGGTAATTTTCAGACCGATAAACTTAACTATGTAGATGGCAGAAAGACCCGCAGAACAGTACAAAGCCAGCAGCCAGAAATTGCCTGCAGGGTTCATGTCAAAATGCTGAAGCACCATGCTTATGTACAATGATGCGCTGATGACATAAAAGCCATTCAGCAGCAGCGAGGGCAGCGGTGTCTGCATCAATTGCTCTTTAATCTGCCGCTGCTTAATAGTGGTGCGGAAGAAGAGACGGAACAGGTCGCTGAAATATTTCGGGAAGAGGTTTCGCAGAAAGCCAAAAGTAATAAGCAGGGCAAGCAGCAGGTAGAACAGCCATTCCTTACCTGCAAACTTTCTGATCGCATCTGGCGGCTTGGTGGTGGCAGCAGTTGCAAAACCAAACCAGGGGTGGTGCTCCATTATCTGCCGGCTCACAGACCTGCTGGAGAAAGGGATGTCATTTCTTAACAGCCAACCCGTGTCTTGTTTGGGTCTTTTGGATACAGAATCGGAGGGCGGCAGCTGTTGTAATGAATCATTCTGAAGTACCGAATCCTGTACCTGTATTGAATCAGCAGCTGAAATAATAGTGGTATCGCCGGGTATCTGACAAAAAACCGCCTGTGCCAGCACCAAAAAAAATAATATAAAGAAGGAACGGTTTTTCAAACAGAATGATTGAACAACAAAAATATTGAACTGCCATCCGAGTTTGCTCAGATTATCAGAAATAGTTTACAAATCCAAAATGGATCTTGGACTGCCGCAGGTTAAACTCTGTATCATTTCGTTTTCCCACCGCCCAGGCCAGGTTAAATACACCGGCTTTGGTTTCAAATGCAAGTCCGAGGCCGGTGCTGATATAGATATAGTTGCTTTTTACATCCGGAATGTTGTTTCTGCCCCAGCCCCCGTCCAGCAGGGCATAAAAGAATGAGTTTTGCCCAACGAGGTACCTGAACTCCACCGTACCAATGGCAAAATGGGAAAGATACTGGCTCTCTTCATCAAAACCACGTAGCAATTTATACCCTCCGATCTGGAATAGTTCATTGCGGAAAATATTACCGCTTTGGAACATGCCCCCGTTGATCGCCGTCTTCACGGTGCTGCGCTTGTTACCCAGCGGAAAATATTTTGCAGCTGATAACCTTGCCCGGAACTGGAAGGTTTTCAATTTTACCGTGTCATACAGCTTTTCAAAATTAAAAGAAGGATCAGCCGGGTCTTTCAGTTCAGTTATCCCGCCGTTTTTCTTCAGCTTTTTACTGCCGATGGAAGTGATAATCCGCAGCTCATTTCCTTTACGGGGGTTCAGCCGGTAGTCGGTTGTGTTCAGTTCATAATCCAGCCCCACATTGAAAGAACTTACATCGCCAATATCAGGCAACCGCCGGGTTTGTATGACCTGTGCGGCATTGATACCTCCCGAGCTGATAATGGTCTGAAACCGCTGGATAAAAAGCTTTCCGGCCTGGTTTGCATTCAATGTATATTGGGCGCCTAACTGAAGACTGATATTGACAAAGCTGCTGTCTTTCCGCAAAATATCAAATGCAAAATCAATACCCACCGGTGAACGAAAGAGATAGGGGTAGTTAAACAACAGGTTCAGACGGGGAGATTTCACCTGTATCTGCTGCCAGTTCAGCCCGATGGTTTCCCCGGAGCCGAGTGCATTTTTAAGAAAGATGTTGGCTTCACCCGTCAGCAGCAGTTTTTTAGATGAAAGCTGATCATTGTTAGGCAAAAAACCAATCAGCACATTCACCTGGCTGCTTCGTCTTTGCTTCAGGTACATGTTCAGCACCGAGCCGGTGGCCAGCATACTGATGTCAAAAGGTTTCTCCTCCTCAATATATGTCAGTTCTCTTATTTTTTTATTAACCCGTAGTAATTTCTCTTTGTTGTAAATGCTTCCGTTGGGGATATCCAAATACCGCTGCAGGTAGTAATTGGAGATTCTGGCGTTGCCATAAATGCGGATGCTGTCAATGGTATAAAGAGGTCCCTTTTCAACTTTCAGCAAGGCATAGACCTTATCATTATCCAACTCTATACTATCCAGATAAACTTTTGCAAACGGGAACCCTGTATTCTCCAGCCGGTTCAGCATCCGCTCCTGCCACCGCCGCACTTCTGCAAAATCCATGGGTTTATCTGTAAATGCCTTTTCCCGCCAGCCCACCGCTTCGAGGAATGAGGATTCAATGCTTTGAGCATCTAATCTTGTCCATTTATAAAGTTCTCCGGCAAACAATACGATCCGGGCAGAAGAAGAATCGTATTGAACGCTGTCAAGTGAAGCCGTGACATACCCTTTCCCCTGCAGCAATGCGGGCAGCCGGTTGATATATTCTGCGCAGTCAAATCGGGAAGAAAAATTTGTTTGTATGCCAGGCCGGGGAACTGCTGCCGCACCATCTTTATCCGCATACCGTACGAAAAGGGTATAGTTATTTTGCGCAACAGCATAAATGCCCTGTAACAAAAGAACAAGCACCGATATTTGCAGTCTGCATTTTCTCATTTGGCTTTTCGCCGGGATATTTGACACTAAATTATTCATTAAATTACAAATCAGGTTGGCAGGCATTTATATCCATATTCCTTTTTGCAAACAAGCATGTCATTACTGCAATTTTCATTTTGCCACCTCATTAAGACAAAAAAATGAACTGGTTGCTGCGTTGGCGAAAGAAACAGAGATACAGAAAAACTATCTGAATAACGAAACAGTTGAGACTGTTTACTTCGGCGGTGGCACCCCCAGTTTATTGCAGGTTACGGAATTAAAATTGCAGATTAACCTGCTCCGGGAACACTATGCGATTGGTGAAAATGCCGAAGTTACTCTGGAAGCAAACCCTGATGATATAACTGAAGAAATCCTTACCGGCTGGAAAAAAACCGGCATCAACAGGCTGAGCATCGGTGTCCAGAGTTTTTTTGATGAAGACCTCCGGTGGATGAACAGGGTGCACAATGCCAGTGATGCGGTTCGCAGTTTGCAGTTGGCAGTTCAGTATTTTGATAATATCACTATTGATTTGATTTATGGTACCCCGCAACTGACTGACGAAAAATGGAAACAGAATGTGGAAACAGCACTTTCATTCAATATTCCCCATATTTCCTGCTATGCACTGACAGTAGAACCAAAAACACCGTTAGACAAAATGATCCTGCAGAGTAAAAGTGAAGATATAAACCCGGACAAACAATCAGAGCAGTTTTTATTACTGATGCAATGGATGGAAGAAGCCTGGTTTGAGCATTATGAAATTTCCAACTTCGCCAAACCCGGCTGCCGCAGCCGGCATAATTCTTCTTACTGGCAAGGGAAGAAATATCTTGGCCTCGGACCTTCAGCCCATTCCTTTAATGGAAGTGAAAGGAAATGGAATGTGCCGAACAATAAAATTTACATCGAATCAGTTAACAAAGGAATAATTCCTGCCGAAAGCGAAATACTGACCGCGGTTCAAAAACTGAATGAATATATCATGACCTCTCTCCGGACAATGGAAGGAATAAACCTGGAGAAACTGGATCCGGAATTCAATACTACTCCGCAGGAAATTCTGCATAAAGCCCGCCGCTATACAGAAAGCGGCCTGTTAAAGCAGGAAAATAATTCATTGATATTAACAAGAGAGGGAAAGCTGCTGGCAGATGGGATAGCGGCGGGCCTGTTTTTCTAACCTTTCTTTATCCAGGCTACAATGATATTTAACACACAGCCAACCGCTACAAGCGAGGTCAGGATAAAAGGGAACCATTTGATGGGATGAGGTTTGGTGCTTCCTTCTTTTTTGCCTTCCTGCCATTTATTGAATTCAAGTACATTCAAAACAATAAGTACAATTGCAGCAATAAGAAATAAAACCTGGAAAAACTGGATCATGGGGTTTCTTTTACTGGCTGTGAAGTTAACAGTTTGCCCCAATCCCTGAAAAGGAGGAAAGAAATATTTTATACTTTGGGGTGATGCTGTTTCCGGTGCAGCCAGACCTGCCGTATTATCAGGCAGGCGACCATTATCAGAATGGCGGCGGGAGCGAATCCATGGTACGAAAGTGGCATAGGGTACGTTTTAAAAGTCACAAATTCAAATCATCAATGGTCAGACCAGCACCTGTTCTATCCGTTTAAAGCCCTCCTGGGGTTTAACATCCTGCCATAGTATTTTATAGACCGTATCGGCTATCGGGATAGCTGCATCTACCTTTTTATTTATTTCATAAATACATTTAGCTGCATTGTATCCTTCCGCTACCATGTTCATTTCCAGTTGGGCTGACCTCACGGAATACCCTTTACCGATCATATTGCCAAAAGTCCGGTTGCGGCTGTACAGGGAATAACAGGTCACCAGCAGGTCACCCAGATATACGGAAGCGGCATAGTTCGGGGTTTTACGATGGGTGAAGGGATCCTCTCCTTCATGCTCTCCTACGGTAATATGTTTAACGCCGGATTTTTTCAGGAACCCCGCCATTTCATCAGCAGCGTTAGCTATATAAACACTGAGGAAATTATCGCCATAGTCCAGCCCATGCGCCATACCGGCGCCCAGGGCATAGATATTTTTCAGCACAGCGGCATACTGCACTCCGTGAATGTCATGGTTTACAATCGTACTGATATATGAAGTGGTAAAGTGAGAAGCTATCTCTGAAGCGGTTCTTATATCCGTACCGGAAAAAGTGAGGTACGACAGTTTCTCTGCAGCCACCTCTTCCGCATGACAGGGACCAAGCACTGCAAAATAGTTTTCCAGGGGCAGTTCATACTGCTGCTGCAGGTATTCATTCAGCAGGATATTCTTTTGCGGCAGTAATCCCTTTATGGCAGAAATCACTTTTTTGTCTTTCCAGTCACCCGGCTGCAGTGGCGCCAGGCTTTCTTCCACAAAAGCCGACGGAACGGCGATGACCAGGGCGTCGGATTGACGCACCACTTCCTTCAGGCTGGTTGACATGGACAGCAATGAAACATCAAGGCGGGCGGAAGGGATATAGCGGGGGTTGTGTTGCCGCTCCCGGATATGGCGGATAGTAGCTTCATCCCTTATCCACCAGTGGATGAAATGTTTTTTATCTGTAAGGATTTTGGCCAGCGCTGTGGCCCAGCTTCCGCCGCCGATGATACCGAAAGTCATAACCAAACTTAATTATTAATCCCCAGCTTCCCTTACTTCTCAAACAATTTATCCTTCGGTACCACTTTCACTTTCATCCCTGTTTTCAGTTTTTTACTGATAGCATTATAAGGACCAATGACCACTTCATCTCCTGTATTCAGCCCGTCAAGTACTTCGATATAATTGATATCCTGGATACCTGATTTTACCACCGCTTTCTTTACCGTTCCGTCTTTCTGCATTACAAACACCACTTCTTCCAGTTCATCATCGTATCCGACAGCAGGGTCTATCGCATCCTCGTCTTTATTTTCCTTCTCCTCTTTCTTTTTATCCTCCATGCTTTTATCGCTGTCCTTTACCCTGGCGTTCACGGCGGTGATGGGGACCGCCAGCACATTAACCACCCGTTTGGTTTTAATGTCGGCGCTGGCATTCATTCCGGGGCGGAAAGGAAAGGTTTTACCGGCCAAATCACTGTAAGATGATTTATCCAGACGAATCCGTACTTCATAGTTTGTTACATCGTTAGAAGTAGGAAGTCCGATGGAGGATTTGGTGCTGCTGGCAATCTTGGTAACGATACCCCTAAACTTCCTGTTATTGTAAGCATCCACTTCCACATCGGCGGAATCGCCAATATTGATTTTTACAATATCATTCTCCCCCACATCCACCCTTACTTCCAGCACATTCATATCAGCCACGGTCATCATTTCGGTACCCACATTAAAGCTGTTACCGGCCACTCTTTCCCCTTTCTTGATCTTTAGTGAAGAGATCACCCCGTCCATCGGTGCGGTTAGCGTTGTCCGGCTCAGGTCTTTGTTGGCTTTGTTCAATCCTACCTGCGATGCCTGCACATTGGCTTTCAGGCTCCTGATGTTTTGCTGCGCAGCATTATAATTGGCCTGCGCCGACTTCAAAGTAGTTTCGTATTGCTCCAGTTCGGCCTTGGAGATCACTTTATCCTCGTACAGTTTTTTATTCCGGTCGAAGGTTTGCAGCGCCTGTTCCAGGCTGGCTTTCAGGGCATCCAGCGCAGCGCTGCCATTGTCAACAGTAGCTGAGGACTGGTTCACCCTTGATGCGGCTTCATCTCGTTGCAGGGCATAAATATCCGCATAGATACGGGCCAGCACCTGGCCCCTTTTCACACTGTCGCCTTCTTCCACATTCAGCTCTGTTATCTCTCCTGAAATATCAGGGCTGATCTTTACTTCCACTTCCGGGTAAATTTTTCCGCTGGCATTTACCGATTCAACGATGGTGCGTTTGGCTGCTTTCTCAGTGGCCACTTTCTCTGCTTTGTCGCCACCTCCCATTAGCTGCGCAATTAAAAACACTGCCAGCAGAATTCCTGCAATAATAAAAATCCACTTCTTCCGGTTTTTCTTCTTCATTTCAGCGGTATTTACAATTTAAGACCTTGTCCTTTATAAAACTCCAGCAACTTCATCTTAAACACATAATCATATTGCGAGTACAGCGCCTGAATTCTTGCCCGCAGCACATTGTTCTGGCTGCTGATCAGGTCGTAAGCGGAAAGCAGGTTCAGATCATATCTTTTCTTCGCATAATCGTATGCCTTATCAGCCGTCTGCACCGATTTTTTATCCGCATTAAATTTCTGCATCGCTGCCCCCGCATCCGTATAGGCCTTGTAAATATCCTGCTTCAGCTGCATATCTCCCTGCTCTTTCTGCAGCTCAAATTGCTGTACGGTAAGTTTACTTCTCTCCCATCCTGTACGGGCAGTACGTCCATTGAATATGGGAACGCTGAGA
>JBQTHS010000178.1:0-31144 GCA_052389635.1 Bacteroidota bacterium
TTCGATCTTGATTTCACCCTCAATCTTCTGCTGAAAAATATTTTCAAGATCCTGGATTTGCATAGTGCAATTTTTTTTGGAACAACAAAAGTAATCAAAACTAAAGCCTGTCCGGCAGGGCTAACCATGACATTTGTCAGTACCGGGAATGTTTTTACATGCTTTTTACAAGCAGTTCCTGGTATTTTTTCCCATCCGTCATAATTTTTACAGGATTTGGTTTAAAATCTTTTAGCGCTTCTGTGGCCAGTTCTTTGACCGTTAGCTCTTTTCCGTTTTCTTTTACGCCGGTTTTAAAAACAACTCCTTTATTATTGTAATAACCCGCACTTCCCACTGATTGCCTTCTTCCTCCATGTTTGAGTAGTAAAAAACTAACCGGCCATCTTTATACAAATACTCTTCATTTGTCCTCAGGTGAAGGCTGTGCCGTGTTACATTCACTTTCTGCAGAACATTTTAAGATTTCGCTCCGTTGCCGGTATATGGCCGGGGTCATCATCATACCAGAAATTAACCGTTTCATCATAGCGGCCAACAGCCGGCCAGCTTTTGCCATTTTTATTACTAGTCAGCTGATTTTGGTACAGTGGCCCTTCATACCCCTGTTGTATGGATTCTTCTATCTGTTTATTTACTTCGTTATAGTGCTTGCGGATGTCTGTCTCGGTTTGCGATAAAGCCAGCAGCGGCAAGTTGATCCATAATGAAAAAACAACTTTTTTCATGGCGGTAATTTATGAATGAAAAAACTTTATTTGATGTCAAAATCCACCGCCACTTTTTCTGTTTTGGGATGGCTCTGGCAGGTAAGGATATAGCCTTTTTCAATTTCTTCCTCTTCCAGTCCCCAGTGCACATCCATCTCCACTTCACCTTCCAGCAATCGGGCTTTGCAGGTGCAGCACATGCCGCCCTTACAGGCAAAAGGCAGATCGGCGCCCTGCTTTAATGCCGCATCCAGAATAGTGGTATCGCTGCTGAGAGAAAGATTAAAATCAAAACTTCTTCCATCAACTTTTACAGATATGCTGCTTTGAGGGTCTTCTGAACTTGTGCCCCGCCTTCGCTGAAGCTCCGGTGGGCAAGCTTGTACCCTGTGCCTTGTGCCTTGCGCCTTTGCCCCGGCGCTGGTAAACAGTTCAAAATGTATTTTCTTTTTATCAAATCCTTTAGTCTCCAGGAAATCTTTCACACAAAAAATCATTTCTTGCGGGCCGCAGAGGAACGCCTCATCAAAAGAAGAATAATCCAGCAGTTTTCCCAGTTCATTCAGTTTTTCTGTATTGATCCTGCCAAAGTTGACAGCGGAGTCTGTTCTTTCCCTGCTGAGAATGTGGATGAGGCTGAACCGCTGAAAAAATTTATTTTTCAATCCCTCCAGCTCTTCAAAGAAAATAATGGAACTGCGGTTTTTATTTCCATACACTAATGTAAAACTGCTGCCGGCTTCGGTACGTAAAGTTGTTTTGATAATGGACAGTACCGGTGTGATGCCGCTGCCGGCCGCAAAAGCCAGGTAATTTTTTTTATTGACAGCATTGAGTTCAGTATAAAATTTCCCCACCGGCTCCATCACTTCCAGCACATCGCCTTTTTTCAGTTGCTCATTGGCAAAAGTGGAGAACAGCCCGCCATCCGCTTTTTTTATTGCGACTTTCCATTCATTGTCCAGCGGGCTGGTGCAAATGGAATAGGTGCGGCGGACTTCTTTTCCGTTCAGCATAGCCCGCATGGTCAGGCTCTGGCCCTGTTTGTAAATAAATTCAGCTTTTAGCTCTTCCGGGACTTCGAATGATACTGAAACGCAGTCAGCTGTTTCTTTCCGTACTTCTTTAATAGTGAGGGGATGAAAATGAATGGACATAGATCAAGAATGTTTACGCAGGCCGTCAATCATAATCTTCAGCATATTGTCTTCCAGTTCCCCGGCGCTGATCTTTGCCTTGCTGCGGTGCCAGCTTTCAATACCGCTTACCGCATGAAGCAATATCAGCACAGCAGTAGGGGCATCTATTTTTTTTATTTCGTCTCTTGCAATGCCCTCTTCTATAATGGCGGCAAATTTTTTCCGGTAATTGCGGCGCTGTGTCTGAAAGTTGGAGAGATAAGGTTCGTCGAGGTGTTTCCATTCCCGGTCGCTTACATATACTTCTTCGTAGTTCTCTATCATCTGGCGGATATGAAAACGGAGCAGCTCTTCAATTTTGGCAACAGACTGCTGGCTGCCAGCCTCCACTGCTTCCATATTGGTATTGAAAATATTAGCCACATCAAAACAAATAGCCTCAAGAATCTCGTTTTTGGAGCGGATATGGTTGTACAAGCTGGCGGCCTCAATACCCACCATTTCGGCAAGGTCCCGCATTGAAGTGGCGGCAAACCCTTTTTCCCGGAACATGGCCGCAGCCCTGCGCAGGATGAGTTCTTTCTTGGATGCTTTTTTTCTTGCTGCTTTGGCCATATATCAAAGATAAATGGGAATTAGGGAATTGGGTACTGGTTACTTGGGTTGGGGGTCCCCGGGTGGCTCCTGCAAGGCGAACACCAATTGACCAACTACGTAATACCCAATTCCCCCAATAGCCGTAATATTGCCTCCGGAAAAAACAATTAACCAGTAAAACAGCCCGCATGTCCCTCATCTCCGTTGGCACAATGGCCTTTGATGCAATAGAAACCCCTTTTGGAAAAACAGATAAGATTGTGGGAGGCTCGGCCACTTATGTGGCGTATGCAGCCAGCAATTTTGTAAAACCGGTGCAGCAGATTTCTATTATCGGTTATGATTTTCCCAAGGAAGAACTGGAGGAAATGAAAAAAAGGGGCGTACAACTTGAAGGAGTGGAAACGGTGCCGGATAAAAAATCCTTTTTCTGGAGCGGCCGCTACCACGAGGATATGAACAGCCGGGATACGCTGATAACAGATTTGAATGTGCTGGCCGATTTTGACCCGAAAGTACCCGACAGCTACCAGGGCGCTGCATTTTTAATGCTGGGCAACCTGCACCCGAAAACCCAGCTGAATGTGATACAAGAGCTGCGCCAGCGGCCCAGGCTGATAGCGATGGACACCATGAATTTCTGGATGGAATCGGCCATGTCTGATTTGCGGATTGTGCTGAAGTATGTGGACATGCTCATCATCAATGATGCCGAAGCCCGGCAGCTGACCGGGCTTTTTTCGCTGGTAAAAGCAGCCAAAGCGATTATGCAAATGGGACCGAAGTTCCTTATCATCAAAAAAGGGGAGCATGGCGCTTTGCTGTTTCACGGCGATGATGTGTTTTTTGCTCCTGCCTTGCCATTGGAAGAGGTATTTGACCCGACTGGGGCAGGCGATACATTCGCCGGCGGATTCATAGGCCATATCGCCAAAACCGGCGATATATCATTTGACAATATGAAGCGGGGCATTATCGTGGGCTCTGCCATGGCCAGTTTTTGCGTGGAGAAATTCGGGCCGACAAGGCTGAAAGAAGTGAATGCTGAAGATATTTCCGGAAGGATACAGCAGTTTAAGGATTTGGTGAGTTTTGAGATTGAGCTGGTGTAACCACCTTTAACAAAATATTTTTCACCCCACTTATGAAATTTCGCTGCTGGCATCATCCTGAAGGTTAACTACATCTGATTTCTAAAACCAACAGCATGAAATTGCTTGCCATAATTTGCAGCGTTTGCCTTTACCTGTCTGGCGCTGCGCAATACACATACACAAATCTTGAGATCAATTTTACGCTTTCTGAAAAGGAGCAGAAGAGTTATACCTACCAGCACCTGCGGCTCTACCCCATTAAGGCCAAACAAAGTTTTACAGACACTTTCCGACGGGTAGGAAAATATTTGAACCTAAAAGAAGCATTGGCACAAGGAAAAGTGATCATAACGGAACAGCTTGGCGGCGCCACGGTCAACACCCTGACGATCGAAAATGTTTCAAACGATACGATCATGATAATGGCAGGCGAAGTGATCACAGGCGGCAAACAAAACCGCATCATCGGGAAAGATCTTATCCTGTTGCCCCACAGCGGTAAAATTGATCTCTCTGTTTATTGTGTGGAAGCAGGTCGCTGGGAGAATGTAAGTACAGGAACAAACCAGTTCAGCGGTTATTTTAATGTCGGGAGCATGGGGTTGCGTAAGACGGTTGACAAGAAACAAAACCAGGGAGAGGTATGGGCGAAAGTTGATTCGATAAACAGGATGAATAGCACAAGCAGCAGTACAAAAACGTATACTGCAATTAACAAGTCAGAGGATTTTACAAAAAAACTGAAAGAATACACAGATTATTTTATGAAGAGTTTTTCTGCCGAACAGCATATAATCGGCGTTGTCGTGGTTAGTGGCAATAAGGTCCTGGGTTGTGATATGTTTGCCACAGCAGATCTGTTTAAAAATAATTTTGAGAACTTGCTGGCCTCTTATGCCACCGATGCTATTATCGGGGGTTCTCCGGTAAATGTAACCCCGGCAAAAATAAAAGAGTATATGGACAAGCTGTTGAACAGCGAAGAAGAGCAATCAGCCACCATTAAGGAAAAAGGAAAAGTCTTCATAAATGATGGCAAAAAAGTGAGAATAAGCAGTTATGAATAGTGCGATCGGAACATCTCAATTATAATTTCCTCGCAAGTACCACAGCATTTTTGAACGAATTCTTCTTTCCCTGCAGGTTAAATACCTCTGTAAAAATGATATAAGTCCCCACCGGCAACTTCAACCCCTTATCATCCAACCCGTCCCAGTTCCAGTAACCGGTCAGTCCCAAAGTGCCATTGCGTACAAGATTACGAGCAGGTCTGCCTGCTGCATCAAAGATGGTTACATTGGCAATATAACCGGCTTCTGCTACTGCATACTGGATCGTGGCAATATCATCCCGGCCATCGTTATCCGGGGAGAAAACTTTTGGTGTTATTTCTACTGACGCATTGATAGAGTTCAGCAGTTTGTATTGTGAGTTTTTATAAGTGGGTGTTCCATATCCTGCGGTGGAGGCTGCGCTGTGCCAATTGGTTTCATTTTGCGAGGGCCCGGCGGGGTCTATCCGTTCCAGGGAAACCCCTTCCGCATTATCAATCAGTTTAAAATGCCAGTCGTCTTTGTATTTTACCTCATCCACTACATTGCCCTGGAAATTTAAGGCAACAACGGTTCCTTCATCATCCGAAAAAGAAGGAGGAGAGGAGATGATGAGCACATTATCCGGATTCTTTACTAAATATTGCAGGGCCAGGTTGTCAGCATCTTCTGTTTCCACGATGTAATCGCCGGGGAAAATATAAAAAGGAACGGCGCTTAATACTTTAACGGAACTGATAACGCCGCTGCTGTTGCGGTTGGCGATATAAAGTTTGGATGCATCAAAAATCTTGCTGCTGTTGTTATAAAACTCAACAAAGTCATAAGCATTGCTCCGGGGGTTAAACAGGATTTCATTGATGATCCATTCTCCTGTTGCCGCATCAGCCGGCAGGCCAACTCTTGCTTTATTGGCATTTCCGGTTGTATTGCCTTTGCAATCCTTCACATTCGTGGCAGTAATATTGTAAACAGTATTTGCTGCCATCGGCGTTCCCAGTTTCAGCTGAACCAGATTGAATAGAGGGGCAATAGTTGTTGCGCTGATAAGTGTAAGGCCGCCATCAATGGTATAATTAGACAAGGTGGCTCCCGATAAACTGTCCACCGGTTCGTCATAAACCAATAGGATGGTAACATTATCGGTAGTATAAGCTCTTTTTAACCGGGGAGCGGTTACGTCAATATTTACGCCATCAATGGAATTTTTTCTTCCGGGTGTGCCACCCGTCACACTTGTGCTTGCTTTCCAGTTACTCATTCCGGCACAGGGGCTTTTAGGGTCAATCATTTCTAATGTCCAGCCGCCGTCTTTCTTTACTTCATTCTGGTACCAGGCGGATGCGTAACTGACCGCATGAATAGTTCTGCCATTGGCAGCCCGTAAAAACAACTGGTCGCCGTCATTATCCAGAGAAGGAAAACTGGTAACAGGTATGGTGGTACCAAAAGCAGTCATGGCAGCCACGGCGCTGCCGGTGCAAACAATCACAAAACTGTCAGGTTGTAAGGTAAAATTGGGCATCGGCCCGCTTTGGCCGGATGCATCGCCAATTCTCCAGTTTTGCAGGTTGATGGGGGCAGCTGTTGTATTCTTTAGTTCCAGCCATTCGTTGTTGGGCAAACCAATTTGCGGCGTAGGGTCAGCCATTATCTCATCAATCACCACATCATACCTGTTTTGGGCCATTAACCAAACAGGCGTAAGCCAAAGCAGCAGGAGCAGGGCTCTTTTCATTGATTTAAGTTAGTTAATAGCTGCCATAATCCGAAAGAAGAAAATAATCCCGTCAAATTTTGGTGATAAGTTATTGCAGAATTACTTTTGCCCCCGGCATGATAACAAGGAAACATACCAAACACAATTCGCAGAATCCTGGGGATAAAAAACACTTCTCCCTTCAACTGGGCTCAGGATGAAGGTTTGCAGCTTACGGTATGTATCGGCATAAAAGTTCAGCAGGCCTTTCTTAACCGGGAGGCTTTTTCATTGCCCGCCGAAGCCCTGGCGAGGCGGGAATGACCGGTTGTATGTGATCTTTAATTCTAAAAAGCTAAATAAATGAAAGTCGCAGTTGTAGGCGCCACTGGATTAGTGGGTTCTAAAATGCTCCGGGTACTGGCCGAAAGGAATTTTCCGGTTACGGAATTAATTCCTGTCGCTTCTGAGAGATCTGTTGGAAAGGAGATAACCTTTAAGGAGAATAAATACAAGGTTATAAGCATGAACGATGCCATTGCGGCGAAACCGGCAGTAGCTATTTTCTCTGCGGGCGGCGGCACATCACTGGAGTGGGCGCCAAAATTTGCAGAAGCAGGCATCACGGTGATTGATAATTCTTCCGCATGGAGAATGGATCCCTCAAAGCCATTGGTAGTACCGGAGATAAATGCTGATGTACTGACAGCAAATGATAAGATTATTGCCAATCCTAACTGCTCTACCATCCAGATGGTGGTGGCACTGAACCCGCTGCATAAAAAATACGGTATCAAAAGAGTAGTAGTGAGCACTTACCAGAGTGTAACCGGCACCGGCGTAAAAGCCGTTGAACAACTGCAGGGAGAAAGGAGAAAAGAAGTGAAAGGCGGAACAAGTGATTACCCGATGGCATATAAATATCCAATTGACCTCAATGTCATTCCGCAGATTGATGTTTTTTTAGAAAACGGATACACCAAAGAGGAAATGAAAATGGTGAAAGAGACCTGTAAGATTATGCGGGATGATTCCATCCGTGTTACGGCCACTACGGTCCGTATACCTGTGATGGGCGGCCACAGCGAAGCGGTAAATGTGGAATTTGAAAAAGACTACGACCTGGCGGAGGTGAAATCCGTTCTTCAATCTGCACCGGGAATTATCGTTGTGGATGATCCGGTAAACCAGCGATACCCTATGCCGGTGGATGCACAAGAAAGGGATGAAGTGTTTGTAGGAAGATTAAGAAGAGATGAAAGCCAGCCGAACACACTTAATATGTGGGTGGTTTCGGATAACCTCCGGAAAGGAGCAGCTACTAATGCAGTGCAGATTGCTGAGTATTTGCTTGCGAAAAATTTATTAGGCTGACTTATTCAACAGCGTTATTAATAAACTCAATAATCGGTTGCAGGGCTCCAAATGCTGCAACTGTTTTCTTTACCATGTTATTTGATGCAAGATCTGCATCAGCAATTTTAATCATGGCGATATAACTTTTCAGCTTCAGGTATTCTGCAGCAGGATTATCCGGCTCATATCCTTTGGGCACACGGCTTAGCAGAAATTCTTTACTCTTGTCAAACCCACCATAAACAGATTTGAATTTCCCGGAGGCCACCAGTTTTTTAAACGCAGCAAGATTGTAATCAATTTCCTGCCTTATTTTTTTCAATGCCTCAGGCGGGGGCATATAGATGCCTCCGCCGGTAAAACACCCGCCCGGCTCCAGGTGAAAATAGTAACCGGCTGTATCCCATGCTTTTTTACCACCCTTATTAATGCTGGCGCCGAAATTGGTTTTGTAAGGCGATTTGTCTTTAGCAAACCGGATATCCCGGTTGATGCGGAACATACAGTCTTTTGCGGTCAGGTTTTTTATAGAACTGTCTTTTTTCCCATGCCTGTCAATGACAGCCTGTATAAAAGAAGCAAAATCAGCCTTGGCGGCTTCATATACTTTCCTGTTTTTATCAAACCACGGTTTGTTGTTGTTCTTCTTTAAATCTTTCAGAAATTTAATTGTTGCAGGCTGAAGCATGACTTTTTTTTCAAATTTAAGTCATGTTGAATTTTAAAATGAATATTCAAACTAAGTTTCCCGCCAGCCAGCGGGCATAGGGGCCCTATATCCTTCCCCAGTTCTCCCCGCTTTTTATACGATACATGGTCATCTCACTCACCCTGTAATTGATGGCTAATTGCCGGATGGTGATATTGCGGTTTTTGCTGCCAAGAATGGCCTTAATTTTTTTTACCTGGGCAGCAGTCAGCTTTAATCCTTCTGTGCGGTTGGCCTGTTTTTCTTTGTAGGCGATCTTGGCCGGGCTTTTTTGCTGATGGGTAATCATTTTTTCCAGGGTAGCCCACCTCAGGTTGCGTATGTTATTGTCAAGTTTGTTGTGATTGAGGTGAATCACAAACTTGTGATTTGTCGCCGGTTTTTTCAGAAAAAGTTTTGCCATCTCCCGGTGGATGTACAAAGTGCCTTTGTCGTCCCGGCGGTGCAGGTTCAGGGTACGGTATCCGGTGGTGAGGGATCCGCTCAGCAGTTTACCATCGGCCAGCACATCTTTTTTATAACTGGCCAAGCGACCAAGGGAAGATACAGCATAGCGGTTGCGCAACTGTTTCCATCCGGAGAAAGTCAATGGCTTCCAGGTTTCGCCTGTTAATTTCCTGATCATAACATTGAATTTTAATCAGGGGCAGGATGCCATCAATAACGGGGTACAACGGTGGTTATCGGAGCAAGGTGGTGGAACTCCCCTAAGGTAGAAAACTTTGCAGGCAACAGCAATATTATTTTTTGCCGATCATTTTTAAAAAATCAGCCTCGGAAATAATCTTTACAGTATTGATTTTCTTTGCTTTCTCTAATTTGCTGCCGGCATCTTCCCCCACTACCAGGTAGTTCAGCTTGGCACTTACACCGCTTACGATCTGTCCCCCGTTCTCCTCTACCATTGCTTCAGCAGCACTTCTTTTTAAGGTGGGCAGGGTTCCAGTGAACAAAAATGTCTGGCCTGAAAGGTTGCCACCGGCAGCCAGTTGTTTTTTTTCATTCTTTAACTGAAGCCCCAGCTTTTCCAGTTGCTCCAGCATTTCAATATTGCTTTTATTGCTGAAGAAATGATGGATGCTTCCTCCGACCCGGGGTCCCACATCTTCGAGATTTTGCAGGTCTTCTAAAGAGAATTTTTTAAAATCAAGCAGGTGATTGACAGCCTGCGCCAGTGTCTTGGCGGTGGTTTCTCCTACAAAGCGGATACCCAGTGCATAGATGATGCGGTGCAGCGGTTGTTTCTTAGAATTGTTTATTGCGGATTGCAGATTGTCAATTGATTTCTGTCCGAACCCTTCCATCGTTCCGATTTTTGCAAAGTCAAGTCTGTAAACACCGGGAATATCATACAGTAATCCCATTTCGTAAAACTTTCTCACATTGGCATCACCAAAGCCCCGGATATCCATAGCATCTTTGCTTACAAAATGGATGATGCGCTCCACCACCTGTGCAGAGCAATCAATATTGATGCAGCGCCAGACAGCCTCATCCTCTTCTTTGAAAAGTTTGCTGCTGCAAACCGGGCAGGTTTTTGGAAAAAAAATTTTCTTTTCTTTCCCCGTTCGCACATCCGGCAATGACTTTACAATCTGGGGTATCACATCTCCGGCCCGTTCAATGAGCACTGCATCCCCGATACGCAGGTCTTTTTCCCTGATGTAATCTTCATTATGGATGGAAATGCTGCTGACAGTAACGCCACCCACTGCCACTGGCTCCAGTTTGGCCACCGGCGTTACTGCGCCTGTTCTTCCCACCTGGAACTCTACGTTCAGTAATTTGCTGGTACCCTGCCTTGCTTTGAATTTATAAGCAATAGCCCAGCGGGGATGGTGGGATGTCATGCCCATCTTATCCTGCAGGGTAAAATCATTTACCTTGATCACCATCCCGTCAATTTCATAAGGCAGGTCGTCCCGTTTTGCCTCAAAGTCATTGCAGTATTTTATCACTCCTTCTATTCCTTTAAACAGTTTCTTTTCATTTTCCGGGCTGCGGAAACCCAGTTGCCAAAGCATTTCCAGTGATGCAGAGTGGTTAGTAAGTGCAGCAGGTGTTTTTCTGCCTTTGGCTAATGAAAAATAACTGACATGATAAACAAATGCTTCCAGATTTCTCTTTGACACTTCCGACGGGTCTTTAATACGGAGTGTTCCCGCTGCCGCATTCCGTGGATTGGCCAGCGGCGGCAGACCCTCTTCCATTATTTTCTCGTTGTACTTTTTGAAATTGCTTTTGTTGATAAGCACTTCACCCCGGATTTCCGCTTGTTGCAATCCATACCCTGAGAACTTTGCAGAAAGGGGAATACTGCGGATCTGTTTAATATTGGTCGTCACATTATCTCCTTCAACGCCATCGCCACGGGTGGCGCCTCGTACCAGTAAATCATTTTCATAAAAAAGGGAAATACTGCCGCCGTCAAACTTGGGTTCCACACAATATTCTATTTTGCCGAGCCGGGTGAGTTCCCTTGCTTTCCGGTCAAAATCCAGCAGGTCGTCAGCGTTATAGGAGTTATCCAGTGAAAGCATCGGCACAAGGTGCTGTACCGAAGGGAAATCTTTTGTAAGCCCTTTCGCCACCCGCTGTGTGGGGGAGTCGGCAGTTACCAGTTTGGAATTTTCATTCTCCATTTTCTCCAATGCCTTGTATAACTGGTCGTATTCATAATCCGAGATCAGCGGGTCATTTATCACATAGTAGCGGTGCTCATGAAAGCGAAGTGCAGCCCTTAATTTTTCAATAGCCTGAGAGTTCAGCGCAGTTGATTTTTTAATAAGTTCAGCAGTAATCTTCTGTAATTCTTTTGTTTGCCGGGTTGAATACATAAAAACCGTGTTGGTTCGTAAAGTTAATACCTGTGGGTAAAAGGTGCGGGCAAGCAGTAATAAATTGCACCGTTGTGTTACAGGTACATATTTAGTTATTATCTTCGGGGCAGTGTTGTTTTATCATAAAAGCACCCCGAATGACGGAGAAGGAAATGCGGCTTAAGACCGCGGAGTCAGAAAAGATCAGCCACCTTGATTATTTCAATATAGCCATTTCAGTGGATTGTGTGATTTTTGGCTTTGATGAAAAGGAGCTGAAAGTATTGCTGATACGTTCAGACCTTGAAGAATTTTCAGGACTTCATTCATTACTGGGCGATCTTATAAGGCCTGACGAAGATCTCGAAACAGCTTCCTACCGGATATTAAAGGAAAGAACAGGGCTTGATGATGTATATCTTGAACAGGTGCAGACTTTTGGAAGCATTAACCGTCATCCTTCCGGCCGGGTAATCACTATCACCTATTACTCCCTCATAGATGTTAAACATCATAAATTGAAACTGAGTCATAATGAACTGGGCTGGCACCCGGTCAGCAAAATAAAAAAATTAGCTTTTGATCATAAACTTATCCTGGATACCTGTCTTCGCAGGCTTCAGCAGCAGATAATGGAACACCCTGTTGTCTTTAACCTCCTGCCTGAAAAATTCTCGTTGCGCCAGTTACAGGAACTATACCAGTCCATCCTGGGCACTGAACTGGACCGCCGGAATTTCCGAAAAAAAATATCTGTTAAAGACTGGCTGCAGGATATGGATGAGATGGAAAACGATGTGCCCCACCGCCCCGGAAAACTTTATGCATTGAAAAAACAGTTCAGACCAAAAAACGGGAAGGCGCAAAATACGGTCAAATGAGATTATCTTACATTGACCCTCCCGCCACCAATCTTGAAGGAAGAATAATGGACCTCGCTGTGCTGTCGCCATCTGCTCTTTCCAGCATCCTTTTCATGGCAAGCTTACCCAGCCCGGCACCGCTGGTTTCGAGATAAGTAATGGAAGGATTGAATAATCCGGGCAGGAACCCGTTGCTGATGGCAAGTACAGAAATATCTTTTGGTATGGAAAGACCCGATTGGTGAAGAGCCTTCATGGCACCGGTCAGTATTTCATCGCTCATACAGAAAACATGATCGGGCTTTTCTTTGACAGAAAGAGATGAAGTGACCGCGGCTTCAGCTTCAGAACTGCTGCGGCAGTTTTTCAGAATAAGCTGAACTATTCCTCTTTCGGGTTCAAAAGTTTTAAGAAAGGCCTCAGTTCTTTTTTTGGTAATAGAAATATCGGGATTGCCGAATAAGGCCAGCACCCTTTTTTTCCTGTATTTAATGATAGTATTGGCAGCCAGGGTGGCAACTTCCTCATCGGCCATACATACCGTATCAAAACTGCCCGACCCGGGAACTTTGTCAAAAAATACCAGGGGAATCCCTGCTTCCTGGTATTTGACGAACAGTTCAGTAGAATGACTTTCCGCAGCAACAGAAATCAGTATTCCGTCCACCCTGTAATGCCGGCACAGCCTCAGGTTCTCAGCTTCCTGAACAGGGTCATCGCCGGATTGTAATATCAGCAGGGAATATCCGCTTTTCCGGGCGTCTTTTTCTGCGGCTGAAATAAAGGAATCATAAAACATATTGGATATAGCAGGTACAATAAGACCAAAAACCCTGCTCTTGTTGGTGCGGAGAGTAACTGCATAACTGTTGGGTTCATACTCCATTAGCGCTGCAAGTTCTTTTACTTTTCTCCTGGTATTTTCAGAAATATCGGGATGATTTTTCAACGCCCGGGACACCGTAGAAATGCTAAGGTTAAGCTGAACAGAAATCTTTTTTAGTGTTGCAGTTTGTCCCATAAATTGAAATCTAAAGGTAGACAAGTATTTTATCCACCGAAAACATTTCCGCAAATGTTTGCGGTATAACTAAAGCCAAAAAAATATGAGAAAGTGTGTCTTGTACACATAATTCATTTAAATTTAGCATGTCTTTAGTGATTCTTTAACATTTTTTCGGACGGTTTAATTATAAAATCCTGGAGACTTACAAGCCTGACCAACCTTATCTTTTTTGATTGTTTCGTTCTGTAAAATAAGCAGAACGGGGACTTTAGTGAACAACAAATAGATTATAAATTTTTAAATCGATTGCTTATGTCTTTTCAAAAACTGCTATCTGCACTTTTTAGCATCGTTTTCGTTTGTATCGTTCAGGTGTCTTTTGCTCAGGACCGGACGGTTACAGGCAAGGTAACTGATTCAAAAGACGGGTCGCCGGTCTCCGGCGCTTCGGTTACGGCAAAAGGTACAAGGACTGGCACCTCCACCCGGGCCGATGGAACCTTCTCGCTGAATGTTGGTTCCACTGTCACTATTCTGGTCATTTCTTCTGTCGGTTACGATGCGCTGGAAGTATCAATTGAGGGGAAATCCACAATTGAAGTTTCTTTTGTACCCAATGCCGGCGCCAGCCTGAATGAAGTGGTGGTAACCGGATATGGTACTGCCAGAAAAAAGGATCTTACCGGGTCTATTACTAGTATTAAAGCAAAAGACTTTAATAAAGGAGTTAATACTTCTCCTGATCAATTGATCCAGGGTAAGGTGGCCGGTCTTCAGATTACCAATAATAACGGTGCACCGGGTGCAGGCAGTACTATCCGCATCCGCGGTACAAGTTCTGTTCGTTCCGGAAACAACCCATTGATTGTTGTGGACGGTGTTCCCCTCGAAGGCGGATCAGGCCGCCCCGGACTTGGTACTGATCTGGGGAGTTCTCCCGGTTCAAACCCGCTTAATTTTATTAATCCCAATGATATTGAGAGCATAGATGTATTAAAAGACGCTTCTGCCGCCGCTATTTACGGAAGCCGCGGTGCAAATGGAGTAATCCTGATCACTACTAAGAAAGGGAAAAGCGGCGCTCCTGCTATTGAATTTGGATATTCTGTAGGGCTTTCAAATATACTCAGGCAGATTAAAGTATTATCCGGTAGTGAATACAAGGCTGCATTACAAAAATACTCCCTTACCTCAGGTGATTATGGCTCCAATGTAAATGCAATGGATGAGATCACCCGTACAGGGGTTACACAGAATGTAAATATTGCTTTTAGCGGAGGTAATGAAAACTCACGCCACCGGCTATCTACCAGCTATTTGAATGAAAAAGGAATTATTGAAGAATCACAACTTGAGAAATATACGGTAGGATACACGGGTAACTTTAAATTTCTTGAGAGTAAAAGACTGGGACTGGATGTAAATGTAAATACTGCCCAGATAGACGAAGAAATAGTTCCGATCTCCAATAATGCCGGATTTCAGGGTAGTTTGATTGGCCAGGCATTACAATGGAACCCAACACACCCCTTCAAGAAAACAGATGGTACTTTTTGGATTGAACCACAGTTCGGCACCACTTCTGTTAATCCTTTGTGGATGCTGCAGATGTATGATGATAATGTGGACCTTTCACAAATCTGGGGTAATATCTCTCCTTATTTCAAGATCACTAATGATCTTGAGTATAAATTCCTTTATGGTTTTAATCAAAGCGATGGACGCCGTACTGCCATGATCGGCCGTCAATTGACCAACTTCCCTAACTATAAAGACAGGGGCTGGGCCAACTCATCAGAAGCAAGAGTAAGGGTTCAGCAAATTACCCATACATTAAGCTATAACAAGCAAATAACTGGTGATTTTAACCTGAATGCTGTAATAGGTTATGAGTTTGTAAAATTTACCAACTCTAATTCAGGAATGACTGCACAGGATTTTGCTGATATCGGTATCCCCTATTACAATATGCTGGGTTACAGCACAACATCAAGCAGGAACCTTTGGCATTACGAAGCTCCGACAAATGAATTACAATCTTTATTTGCAAGAGCGAATGTCAACTATAAGGGGAAATACCTGTTAACTGCAACAGTGAGAAGGGACGGATCAACCAAGTTTGGAGAAAACAACAAGTATGCTGTTTTTCCTTCTTTCTCAGCAGCCTGGAATGTCAGCCAGGAAAACTTTATGCAAAATGCAGATTTTATCAGGAACCTTAAAGTAAGAGTTGGCTGGGGCCAAACAGGTAACCAGGAATTTCCTTCCGGTGCTTCCCAGGACAGGTTTGCAGTATCCGGCCCCGGGCAAATAAGACAGGTTGGCGAGGGTAATGCTGATTTGAAATGGGAAACTTCAACGACCTTCAATGCAGGACTTGACTTTTCACTCTGGAATAGCAGGATAAACATTACTGCTGATTACTTTAATAAAGAGACAGAGGATGTCTTATTTGAATTGGATTTTGCACAACCAGGCCCCTCTGGCCCCAAGCAATGGAAGAACCTGCCCGCCCTTATTAATAACAAAGGGGTTGAGTTATCAGTTAATGCCAATATTATCAGGCAAAAGAACCTTAGCTGGGATTTTGGTGTAAACGCAACATGGCTTAAAAATCTCCTTACTGGTCTGAATGGTACTTATAATACCGGAGGATTAAGCGGCCAGGGCAGTTCTGGCGCTTATGTTCAAAAAATTGCATCTGGCTACCCTCTCAATGTATTCTATCTGAGAGATTTCCAGGGAATTGATAAGGCAACAGGCCAGTCAATCTATGCACAGGATGGTGATGTTTCCTTCTATGGTGAGGATCCTAACCCCAACTTCCTGCTGGGTGCCAGCACTGAGGTTAACTACAAGAAATGGTCATTTACCATGAACCTGACAGGGGCTTTCGGTCATTATATCTATAATGAGACTGCCACAAACGTAATCCCTATTACCAATCTCGGAACAAGGAATGTAGCGTCTTCATTCATCAATGCAGATGTCAGAGAGGATCTTTCGAACCCAATTACTTCCTCTACCCGTTTTCTTGAAAAAGGTAACTTCCTGAAATGTCAGAACGCAAGGATCGGGTACTCCATTGGTAACCTGTTTAAATTCATCAAAAATGCCAATGTTGGCATCACAGGACAGAATTTATTTGTATTAACTGACTTCACAGGCTTCGATCCTGAGGTAAATGTCGATAAGAATATCGGGGGCATTCCTTCCAATGGCATTGAGTATATACCATTTCCGACGGCAAGGAGGTTTCAGTTAAGCATTAATTTCTCTTTATAAAAAAATAAAATTTGTTCAATATGAAATACAACAAAATACTAATGATTGCTTCTGTGGTTCTTCTGGGAGCCTGTACCAAGCTTACTGAAAAACTTAACAGCGAAACAACACAGGGCAGCACCGGCGGCGGTGGCGGAGGTAATGCAGCAGCCCTTTTACTAGGCGCATATGCAGCTTTGAATAACCCTTTTGAAGACCAAAGCCGTTTTTGGGCAGCACAGGAACATTCTACTGATGAGTGTGTAGGCCCTACAAGAGGGGGTGACTGGGATGATAATGGAATCTGGAGGGTATATCATAATCACAGGTGGACGCCTGATCATGGGTTTCTTACTGACACTTATCGGGAACTGGCCCAGGCCCAGTTTGCAGCAACTACAGTGTTGGATAATAACCCGACCCCAACACAGGCAGCTGAAGCAAAATTTATCCGTGCGTTGGCCATGTGGGCCGTACTGGATGGCTGGGACCAGGTTCCATTCAGGCCATCATCACTCGGAGATTTAACACAAACTCTTCCCGAAGTTAAAAAAGGAACAGACTGTGCAGACTATATCATCAGCGAATTACAGGCTGCACTGCCCAATCTTCCCGCTGGTAATGGCATCGGAAGAGCATCTCAAAATGCTGCCAGGGCATTGTTAATGAAAGTGTACCTGAATAAAGGAGTTTATGGTAACAGGTCAGCGCCCACTTTCTCAGCCGCTGACATGAACCAGGTTATAACTCTGGCAGACCAGATACTGGCTTCATTTCCTGTATACCCGGGCGGGCTAACCAATAACTTCTTTGACAATTTCGCACCTAATAATGATGTAATAGGAAATGAACTAGTTTACACCCTAAGGTGTGATAACGCTACAGGTTTTGGTGGTAATAACCAGTCCCGCTGGTATTGCGGTTTGCACTACAACCAAAACCCCAGCGGATGGAACGGATTCACAACCCTCGGAGATTTTTATGATGCATTTGATGCTAATGATAAAAGAAGAGGCGGTGGCTCAGGTCCTACAATTGATGCGGGTTATTATTTAGGTTTGTCGAATGTAACCGGTTTGCATACAGGATTACTGTTCGGACAGCAGAGAAATGCTACAGGTACAAACCTTCTCGACAGAAAAAACAATCCGCTTTCATTTACAAAAGAGGTTGCATTAAAAGAAACAGGTAACAACCTCGAGATTACCGGTGTAAGGGTTATTAAGTATGTGCCGGATCTGGCGGCTAACTTCCCTGCCAATAACGATTATGTAATATTCCGCCTTGCAGATGTGCTGCTGATGAAAGCAGAAGCCATCCTTCGTGGAGGTACTGCCACAGCTGGCCCGGGAGGGTATGGTGCTACTGCAGCACAGATCGTTAACAATATCAGGACTCATGTTTCAAGAGGCTTAGGGGCTTTAGGCACCGTTAATTTGGATGCAGTTTACAAGGAGAGAGGTTTTGAGTTGTACTGGGAAGGCTGGAGAAGGAATGACATGGTTCGTTTCGGCACTTTTCTCGCTGCCCGTGATTTAAAACCGGGTGTGAGTGATAACGCAAGGCTATTGTTCCCAATACCTAACGAGCAGTTAACCATTAATCCGAATCTTACACAAAACCCAGGCTATTAATTCAGTTAAGCAGTTAGTTAGCATATAGCAATCAAAAAAAGCCATTTCCGGATGGCTTTTTTTATTTTCAAGCGCTGTCTTTTTTGATTTTACATTTGAACTGCTATCTTCTAGAATAATAATGAAAAAAAGTTTTTGCTGTCATATAATAACCGGGCTTATTTTTTCAGTCAGTATCTTTTCGGGGTGTAAGCAGGGGCAAAAAAAGCAACCGCTGTTTTCACTGCAGGGAAATACAGGCATTGTTTTTTCTAATACTATTCAAAACAGCCCGACTTTCAATATTTTCAGCTACCGTAATTTTTATAATGGCGGTGGCGTGGGGATTGGCGATATCAATAATGACGGGCAGGCTGATGTGGTGCTTACCGCTAATATGGGGGGGAACAAATTGTTTTTAAACAAGGGTAACTGGAAGTTTGAGGACATCTCACAAAAAGCAGGATTTGCAGCCGATAAAAAAGACTGGAGCACCGGCGTGGTGATGGTAGATATAAACTACGATGGCTGGCTGGATATATTTATTTGTAATGCAGGGTATATTGACGGGCAGCAGCCCAGTTGCCAGTTATACATCAATAATAAAGACCTTACATTCACCAATAAGGCTGTTGAATACGGCCTGACCAACGAAGGAGGCTATACCACCCATGCCGCATTCTTTGACTATGATATGGATGGAGACCTTGACTGCTTTATCATCAACAACAGTTTCATACCTGTCAATACCCTGAACTATACAAATAAAAGAGCTTTAAGGGCTCCTGACTGGCCGGTAGCCGATTTCTTAAAAGGTGGTGGCGACCATCTGTATAGAAATGACGGAGGAAAATATACAGACGTAAGTCAGGAATCCGGTATTCATGGCAGCCTCATCAGCTTTGGCCTGGGAGTAACCGTTGGCGATGTAAATGGCGATCACTACCCTGATATCTATGTTTCCAATGATTTCTTTGAAAGGGATTATTTATACGTCAACCAGCAAGACGGGACATTTAAAGATGAACTGGAAGACTGGGTGCAGCATATCAGCCACTCTTCCATGGGTGCTGATATGGCTGATGTAAACAACGATGGCTACCCGGATATTTTCACTACCGACATGCTGCCCGATGATGATTACCGCCTGAAGACAACCACTTCATTTGATAATATTGATATTCACCGCCTGAAGCAAAAATCAGGCTTTTATAATCAATATACCCAGAATACGCTGCAGATCAATAACAAGAACGGAAAATTTATGGAAACAGCATTCTACAGCGGGGTGGCTGCTTCTGACTGGAGCTGGGGCGGTTTGATATTTGATGCAGACAACGATGGTCTCTCTGATATTTTTGTATGCAACGGTATTTATAACGATGTAACCGACCAGGATTTTATTGATTTTTTTGCCAATGATGTGATCCGGAAAATGGTGATGACAGGTGAAAAGGAAAAGTTTGATGGGATAGTGAACAAGATGCCGTCAAAAGCCATTCCCAATAAGTTTTACAGAAATAAAGGCGGATTACAATTTTCAGATGAAGGAGAAACGGCGGGCCTTGGCCGGCCCTCTTTTTCTAATGGTTCTGCCTACGGCGATTTGGACAACGATGGCGACCTGGATTTAATTGTCAGCAATGTAAACTCACCCGTTTTTGTATATAAAAATGAAAGCAGGGAAACCAATCAGAACAATTATATCGCTGTTCATTTGCAGGGAGAAAGAGAAAACAGTTTTGCTGTGGGAAGCAAAATAAAAATTTTCCAGGGGGAACAGGTCATCAACAGGGAACTGATACCATCCCGGGGATTTCAGTCTTCAGTGGATTATAAGCTGGTGATTGGTTTGGGAAAAGGACAAATTGATTCATTGGTAATAGTATGGCCTGACAGGAGAGAGACCAGACTATACAGGCCGGCTGTAAACCAGCTGCACAAAATCACCATTGCAACAGCTAAGTCCAAAATGAATACTGCACAATCTGTGGTATCCAGGTGGTTTGAGAAAGAGGCAGCCCCTTTTGAAAAGCATTCAGAAGACGATTACATAGATTTTTATTCCGAACGGAATATTCCTGTCATGCTTTCCCGGGAAGGCCCGCATGCCGACACGGCTGATGTGAACGGTGATGGAATGACAGATGTGTTTATCTGCGGCGCTGCAGGACAGGCCGGCATGCTTTACCTGCAAACATCTGGTGGATTTGTAAAAAAATCGCAACCCATTTTTGAAACAGACAGAGCTTATGAAGATGTAGCTGCTGTTTTTTTTGATGCGGATAAAGACGGGGATAAAGACCTCTTTGTGGGTGCAGGCGGGAATGCACTGGAAACCGGAAACAACTTATTTAATCACCGGTTGTATATAAATGACGGGAAGGCAAATTTCTCTCCGCTGGCGGAGGCATTTCCGAAATATGATTTTAATTGTGCTGCAGCATTAGCATTTGATGCAGATGCTGATGGCGATATGGATCTGTTTGCGGCCAGCAGAAGTGTGCCGCAGAGCTATGGCACCGTTCCCGAAAGCTATTTATACCTGAATGACGGAAAGGGAATGTTTACAACCGGGGCATCTGTAAAAGCCGGTATGCTGACGGATGTTACCCTGGCAGATATAAACGGTGACAGGAAGAATGAAATAATCGTAACCGGGGAATGGATGCCTCCCAAAATTTTCTCTGTGAAGGGCAACCAGCTCGGGGAGCTGAAAACCGGATTGGACGGATACAAAGGCTGGTGGCAGTCAGTGGCAGTTGCTGATTTGGATGGAGACGGGGACACCGACCTTATATTCGGGAACACCGGCGAAAACTGCTACCTGAAACCCGCCAAGGACAAACCGGTAAAGCTCTGGATAAATGATTTTGACCAGAACGGTACAGCGGATAAAATCATTACAAGAACCATAAACAAAAAAGATGCCCCGGTCTTTTTAAAAAGAGAGATTACTGAACAAATGCCATCGCTTAAAAAGCAGAACCTGAAATTTGAGGAATATGCTGATAAATCCGTACAGGATTTATTCAGCAGCGGGGTGATCAAAAATGCAGCCGTGATGGAACTGAATTATGCGGCATCCTGTGTGGCCGTCAATAACGGTAAAGGAAATTTTCAAATGCAGGAGCTTCCGGTATATATCCAGCTTTCATGTATCAATGCCATTCTTTGCACCGATGTAAACGACGATGGAAGAACGGATTTGATCATGGGCGGAAACCAGTTTCATTTTCAACCCCAGTTTGCCAGGCTCGACGCAAGTTATGGGCATATATTACTCAATATAGGGAGCGATAAAGGGAAAATAGTATGGGAGCCGGCAGAACCCTGGCAGACGGGTTTTGAGACAAGAGATGAGGTAAAAGATATTTTTCTTATACCATCAGCAAAAGGCAGCAGCCTGCTGGTCTTACAAAATGATAATTACCCGGTCTTGTTCCGGAGAACAAATAAATAATGCGATTAGAAATATACAGAATTGGTTTTGTGATAAAGCTGACAGCAGCATGCTTGTGCAGTTGCAGATCAGAAAAGGAAAAGCCGGCGCCTTTATTTGAAATAGTCGAAAGTGATAAAACCGGTTTAAACTTCAGTAATAATCTGACTGCCCGGCCTGATTTCAATATGCTGAAGTATATGTATTTCTATAACGGCGCCGGTGTGGGCGCCGGTGATTTTAATAATGACGGCCTGGTGGATTTATTTTTTGCCTCTAACCAGCAACAAAACAAACTGTATATCAATAAAGGTAACCTGCGGTTTGAAGATGCAACCGCAGGAGCCAAAATTCCGGATGACGGAGGCTGGTCAACCGGAATCAGCCTGGCAGATGTAAATGATGACGGCCTGCTGGACATTTATGTATGCAGGGTGGGAAACTATGAGACCCTGCAAAGTAAAAACCAGCTGCTTATTTGCCAGGGTATAGATAAAGACGGAATTCCTTTTTATGCAGATGAAGCAGCTGCTTACGGACTGGACTTCTCCGGTTTCAGTACTCAGGCCGCTTTTTTAGATTATGATTTAGATGGCGACCTCGATATTTTTCTGTTGAATCATTCGCTTCGTTACAACAGTACGTTTGCCCCCCGCAGCAGTTATGAGGGGAGTTCAGATTCATTATCCAAAGATATATTGTACAGAAACGACGGTGTTCGTTTTACTGATGTTTCAGCTGCAGCGGGTATTCATCAAAGCGTAATTGGCTATGGCCTGGGTATAGCTGTATCCGACATTAACGTGGATGGCTGGCCTGATATTTATATCGGCAATGATTTTCATGAGAATGATTATCTGTATATCAACAATAAAAAAAGGGGATTTACAGAAGAGCTCACCGCCCGTACCATGCACACCAGCCAGTTTTCGATGGGAGTAGATGTGGCCGATATCAACAACGATGCATGGCCGGAGATAATTGCGGCAGATATGCTGCCATCAGATCCCTACATTTTACGCCGCTCTCTGGGCGAGGATGAGTATAACACCTTTCAGATAAAAATCAGGAATGGATACAACCACCAGTATGCAAGAAACACATTGCAGCTGAACCGCGGCAATGGATTGTTCAGTGAAACAGGTTTGTATTCCGGGGTTTATGCTACCGACTGGTCATGGTCAACCCTTTGGATGGATTTTGATAATGATGGCCTGAAAGATCTTTTTATTTCAAATGGCATTCCAAAGCGGCTGAATGATATTGATTATGTAAACTATGTTTCCAACGATGAGATACAGGCTAAAATCAGGGCCGGGCAGATAGGGGAGAAAGACATGGCGCTGATTGATAAATTTCCGCAGATAAAATTGCCCAACCGGTTTTTCCGTAATAAAGGCAACGCCAGCTTTGAAGATGCCGGTGATTACATCACTAATAATAAAGACACATATTCAAATGGCGCCATATATGCTGACCTGGATAATGATGGCGACCTGGATGTGGTGGTTAATAATATTGACGAACCTGCATTACTCTATAAAAATACAACCAATGATAAAAAGGAAAAGCCATCCACCCGGGTAGTATTAACCGGGGCGACCGGTAATAAGAAGGCGGTCGGTGCCAGGATTTTTATTTTTGCCGGCGATGCTGCTCAGTCGTATGAGAAATTTCCTGCAAAAGGGTTTCAGTCGGCCATGGAAACACCCCTGCAGGTTGCTGTACCGGCAAAATATGATTCAGCATTGCTGGTGTGGCCGGATAACAGCTATCAAAAAGTTGTACTGCACAGGGACTCACTGCAGATAAGTTTCAGCTACCAGCCCGATCTTCCCCAATTTAATTATGAATGGCTGACGGGCAGGCAGGGGTCTTCTGAATTTTCCTTTGAAGATATAACAAAACAGTATGGTCTTTCATACCTGCACAAAGAGAATGTATTTGTGGAGTTTGACAGGGAGCCGTTAATGCCGTTCATAGTTTCACAGGAAGGTCCGGCGCTGGCTGTCGCCGATATTAACGGAGACCAGCTTGATGATATATTTATAGGATCGGTAAAGTGGGAAAAAAGCGCTGTATTTATTCAGCTGGCAAATGGAAAATTTATAAAGACAGACCAACCGGCGCTGGACAATGACAGTACCTATGAAGATGTGGATGCCAGCTGGGCTGATTTTAATAATGATGGTTTTATGGATCTGGCAGTAGCGGGTGGCGGCAATGAGTATTACGGGAAAAGTGAGTTTCTTTTACCCAGATTATACCTGAAAGATGGCAAAGGAAACCTTATCAAAAAAGAAAGGGCTTTTACTGATATTTTTATAACAGCCTCCTGTATGATAGCACACGACTTTAACAGGGATGGAAATACAGACCTGTTTATAGGAGGAAGGGCGGTACCGTTCCAGTATGGCGTTGTCCCTCGTTCGTATATTTTGCAAAATGATGGAATGGGACGGTTTACAGATGTAACAGTTACTTACAGCAGAGAATTAGAAAATCCCGGGTTTGTAAAAGGGGCGGCGCTTGCTGATATAGAAAATGACGGGGATATGGACCTCGTATTGGCATTAGAGTGGGATGGAGTTTGTGCTTTTATTAATGAAAAAGGCAGGTACACAAAAAAATATCTTTCGGATAAAAAAGGCTGGTGGAATTTTGTATTGCCGGTTGATGTGGACAATGATGGCGATATGGATTTTATTGCCGGCAACCAGGGATTGAACAGCCGTCTCTCCGCATCGGAAAAAGAACCGGTCCGCTTCTATTATTTTGATGCGGATAATAATGGTAAGAAGGAGCAAATAATTACCTATTATCTTGATGGAAAAGAGCTGCCATTCGCCAACAAAGCCGAGCTGGAAAAACAGATACCCTCGCTGAAGAAAAAATATTTGTATGCAGAGGATTTTGCAAAGGCTGCTTTAACGGACATCTTCGGTAAAGATAAACTCCGGAAAGCTGATATTTTTACCGCTGATTATTTTTCGAATGCATTATTTATAAATAACGGCAATCTTTCCTTTTTGGTAATACCTCTTCCCTGGCAGGCGCAGCTTACAGCATACCGTGATGCTGCTGTGGTGTACGCCAATGACGACAGCCTGCCGGATATTTTGCTTACCGGCAATTTTTATCCCAACAATATTCAAATGGGCCGGTATGATGCGGATTATGGAACTGTCCTAATCAATAAGGGGAACGGAAATTTTGAATATAATATGATTAACGGGATGTATATAAAAGAGCAGGCAAGAAAAATAAAACGCATCATCATGCCAGGCAACCGGCAATCATTTATCATAGCCCGAAACAATGACAGTCTTATGCTTATTAGAAAGAGGTAAATCAATAATCAGAAGACAGGATAATATATTTTCAACTGGACCACCTGGTCGTCTTCAAAATCGTACCCATCACTCATAAATTTTTGGAAAGGGATAGCCATACTGGTTAAAGTGTGATCAGCTTTAAATGCTTCGAGAGCTTTAAAAGCCCTGTCGCTTTGGTTAAATGGCCCTTGGTAACTGGTCATCAGCAGTTTTTTGCCATAGGGCATTCTCTTGTATTGTATAACATCATTCGGGGACGTTTCTGTCATATTCGAAACACCGATACTGGCAAAGATGGTAATTTCATCCCCGGATTTTAGCGTGTAATAAATGCGGTTACCGTTATATCCCGCGCCTTTATTTTCTGCATATGCAATAAGCTGTTCGAAGATCTTTTTTGTGGCTTCTCTTCTTTGTGCAACCGGAACAGCGCTCCGGCTGAACAGAAAAAGGGTGTCTTCCACAGGTACCTGTTGTATTTCAAATCCATAAAACCGGCGTGTATCTGTCATATAATCCCTGAGATTTTCCAGGCTTTTTTCAGCATTTTTTTCAAGAACAGGCTTCGCAAACCATTTTCTGAACACTGTGGTATTATAAGCAAGAGTAACAGAAGAAGCCGCTGCTTCAGAAGAATCTGCCAGGGCAGTAAAAGAAAATGCTTTTTTCTTTCCTTTATAACCAGCGTTAATAACGGAACTGAACATTGTAATATCTGAGATCTCTGCGCTGTATTCTCCCGAAATAATTCTTTGGCCTTTTGAATCTTTTGAAATATCAGAAGTCTCATTAATCGCAAAAGGAGCATACCATTTTTCCAGGTTTTTTGAATTATTAAGTTGTTCTCCGGACTTAAACATTGTATAAGGCACACTGATTGTTTTTGTCACAGGGACCGGGTAAAAAAAAAGGCCCCATAGTAATAACCCTGATATAATCACAGCCAGCAACCAGTAAACCCGTTTCATGATAAGAAGATAATAGATTCAGAAAATAAGTGAATCGTGAAGATACTTACCAGGCCCTGTTTTACAATGGACAAAGGATATTTTTGCCAACAACAAACGTTTGCAGCATCCTGATATACAGGCAGTTATTTTCAGGAACTGTTACCATTCTTTACTTTAGAAGGCATTAAACGATTGCTCATGCTCCTGAAGAAGCCGCCTCTTTCTTTTTGGCAAATCATCAATATGAATGTCGGTTTCTTCGGCATTCAGTACAGCTTTGGGCTGCAACAAAGTGCCGTAAATCCTATTTATGATTTCCTGGGAGCAAAGCCCGAAGAAATTCCAATATTGAACCTTGCCGGCCCTTTAACCGGTTTAATTATACAACCCATCATCGGAGCATTGAGTGATAAAACATGGCACCCGCGGTGGGGAAGAAGAAAACCCTATTTCTTTATTGGCGCTGTTTTATGCAGCATTGCTTTGTTCTTATTTCCATTCAGCTCTGAATTGTGGATGGCAGTCGGTTTATTATGGATACTGGACGTTGGTAACAACACAGCGATGGAGCCTTACCGGGCTTTTATTGCAGATAAACTGGATGCCAGCCAGCAACCCACAGGTTTCCAGGCCCAAAGTTTTTTTACAGGCTTTGGGCAGACGCTGGCAAATGTTTCACTGTTTATTTTTCCTGCAATCATTTTAGGCTATACAGGCAAAATTCCCAATTGGGTTTTTGCTTCTTTTATTATTGGCGCCATTTGTTCCATTGGTTCGGTATGGTGGAGTATCAGAACCACTCCTGAAATCCCGCCCACGGAAGATGAATTAGCAGTCATAAAAAAAAGAAATGAAGGAATGCCGCACCCGGTTCTTCAATTCTTTTTGTCAATTATCACAACGGTGATAGCTTATCTTATTTTGGTAATCCTCCTTATTCCATCTATTCTTACCGGGGGCAGCATTATCAGGAATTTAATCAGGTTCACCAAGGAACACCGGTCGCTGAAGATCATTTTTGCGCAGAATATCGAAATTGTTGAAGCTATCTCTGTTATGCCGAGGGTAATGTGGCAACTGGCATTGGTTTACCTTTTTCAGTGGTATGCACTTTTCTGTTATTGGCAAAACAGCTCCAAAAGTATTGGACTATCAGTATACAACACCACTCCCGAAAACAAAGAACTATATGAAAAGGCGGTAAGCCTTGCAGGACTGGTAAATGGCTGGTATAATATTGTTACGTTTCTTTCCGCTTTTTCCCTGGTTGGATTTGCAAAAAAATACAGTCCCAAATGGGTTCATTTCATATGTCTTGCCCTGGCAGGTATCGGCTTCATCATATTCCCGCATATTGAAAACAAAACATTTTTATTTTTTGCCATTACCGGATTTGGCATTGGCTGGGCCAGTATGATGGGCATCCCTTACCTGATGGTGGTAAATCAAATTCCAAAAGAAAGGTATGGCGTTTATATGGGCATTATCAATATGATGATTGTGATCCCCATGTTTCTTCAAACAATCACTTTTGGCTATGTGTTGAAACATTTTTTAAACAACGATCCCGGAAATGCAATTCTGTTTGCCGGTGTACTTCTATTAATTGCTGCATTCTTTACCACGTTATTAAAGATAAGAAAACCAGTCGGAGACATTCAACTGCCGGCAGCACCTCCCGGTCACTAACCCATAGTCATGAAAAGCAATTTCAAAATAATATCGGTCACTGCTGTTTGCTTTGTTGTATTATCATCATGTAATGCAAATAAAAAAGCATCGCCGGAGTCAAACACAATTACGGAACGTAAATGGTGGAAGGAAGCAGTCGTCTATCAAATTTACCCAAGAAGTTTTAGGGACAGTGATGGCGACGGGGTGGGCGATATTAAAGGCATTACCTTAAAATTAGATTATATCAAAAGCCTCGGCATTGACGCCGTTTGGCTCAATCCGTTTTATGCCTCACCTCAAAAAGACAATGGCTACGACATCAGCGATTATGAGAATATCAACCCGCAGTTTGGAACTATGGCTGATTTTGATATACTGTTGAAAGGTTTTCACGACCGGGGTATAAAAGTAATGATGGATATGGTGCTCAACCACTGCAGTGATGAGCACAAATGGTTCCGGGAAGCGAAGAAGTCGAGAAACAGCCCGTACTATAATTATTTTCACTGGTGGCCTGCCGAAAAAGGAGAACCACCCTACCGCTGGAGCATTTTTGATGAGAAGGCATACGGATGGGAATTCAATAAAGCCACTAATTCTTATTATTTGCACTATTTCGCCGACTTTCAGCCCGACCTGAATTGGGAGAACCCCGCAGTGCGCCAGGAAATTTATAAAATGATGCGTATGTGGTGCGATAAAGGTGTAGATGGGTTTCGCATGGATGCCCTTGCATTTATCAGCAAAGACACCACATGGCCGCCCCTGCCTGAAGAATACAATGGGAATTGGGGCATGTATTATGCCAGCGGGCCGAAGCTGCATGATTACATACAGGAAATGAACCTGGAGGTCTTAAGCAAATATGATGTGGCCACAGTGGCCGAAGCAATGGGTGATGTATCCAGGGTAAAAAAATTTGTGGATGAAGACCGCAAAGAGCTGAATATGGCCTATCATTTTGAAGCTATTGATTTCGGATACATCCCCGGCGAATATAAAATGCCCGACCCGGAGGGATATGATTTTGTGCAATGGAAAAAAATTTACAACAAATGGGATAGTGCTTTTACAGAGAAAGGCTGGGGCACCATGTACCTTGCCAATCATGATCAGCCCCGTATGCTTACCCGCTGGGGCAATGATGCGCTGGAGTTCAGTGACTATTCTTCGAAAATGCTTACCACATTCATATTAAGTATGCGGGCTACGCCGTATTATTATTTTGGTGATGAAATAGGAATGAGTAATATCAAGTTCGACAGGGTGGAGCAATACAACGATGTGGAACTGCTTACCAACTATGCTCAGGTAAAAGCGAAAGGAGGCGATTTAAAGCGTTTCCTGGAAGGAATGAAAATCTCTTCCCGGGATAACGGCCGCACACCCATGCAATGGGATACAATGCTTAATGCCGGATTTGGAAGCGGCAAAACCTGGCTGCCTGTAAACGGAAATTATAAAATAATCAATGTTGCTGCGCAGAAGGAAGATGCAAACAGTATCCTTAATTATTTCCGGAGAATGATAAAGCTGCGCAAAGAAAACGATGCGCTGATTTACGGTAAGTTCACCCTGGTTGATGCAGATAACCCGGATGTGTTTGCCTTTACAAGAGAGTTGGGAGGCAAAAAATTCCTGGTGCTGCTTAATTTTAAAAGTAAACAGGCAAAGGTGAATCCGGGAATAGATATAAGCAAGGCCGGCGTATTAATCAATAATTATCCCACTGCCTCAAAGGATAGCACACTGAGGCCCTGCGAAGCGGTGATCTTTCAGTTATAAAAAGCCATGAATAAAAAAATAATCCTGTGGTCAATTGCAGTGGGGCTTGGCGGCCTGCTGTTCGGTATGGATGTAGCCGTTATTTCCGGCGCCGACAAAACCATTCAGCAACTGTGGGGCCTCAGCGATTGGGTACACGGCACCGCTATTGCTATGGCGCTGTACGGAACAGCTTTTGGCGCTGCCTTCGGCAACATTCCGGCTAATAAGTTTGGAAGGAAGAAAACCCTTGTCTGGATAGGTATTTTATTTTTTATTTCTTCCATTGGTGCAGCGATGGCCCCTGAAGTGTACAGCTTTATGTTTTTCCGGTTTATCAGTGGCTTAAGCATTGGTGCATCTTCCGTGGTGGCGCCTGTTTATATTTCTGAAATTGCCCCTGCAAAATACCGGGGCAGGCTGGTTATCTCTTTTCAGCTGAATGTGGTAAGTGGCATACTGCTGGCATATTTTTCCAATTACCTGCTGCAGGGCTTTGGCGGCAGCAATGACTGGCGGTGGATGCTGGGAATTGTGGCAATACCATCTTTATTGTTTTCATTATTTATGTTGTGGGTGCCCGAAACACCGAGGTGGTTATTGCTTTATAAAAACGATGAGGCACATGCCAGGGAGGTATTATCGCTTACAGAAGATGACCTGGATAAGAAAATCAGTGAAATAAGAGCCTCGGTGTCTCAAAAAAAAGAAAGACTGTTTAATAAAAAGTTTTATAAACCACTCCTGCTCGCATTCCTGCTGGCTACATTTAATCAATTCTCGGGTATCAATGCCATCATCTATTTTGCCCCGAGGGTTTTTGAGCTGGCAGGTATTGGCAAGGACGGAGCTTTCTTAAGCACCGTTGGTATCGGCGTGGTTAATCTTTTATTTACCATACTTGGCTGGTATTTAATAGACAGGTTTGGAAGAAGAACATTGATGTATATCGGCTCTGTGGGATACATTGCTTCGTTAAGCCTGATTGCTTATTCATTTCACTCAGGAAACACACAGTTCATCACTTACTATGTGTTTTTGTTTATTGCTTCCCATGCAGTGGGTCAGGGAGCGGTTATCTGGGTTTTTTTATCAGAGTTATTCCCTAATTCAGTAAGGGCGGCAGGTACATCATTTGGCTGCCTCACTCACTGGTTCTGGGCAGCGCTGGTGGCACAGGTATTTCCTTTTGTAGCCGGTTCTCCGGCGTTGGGCCCTGTTAAAATATTCGGCTTCTTTGCGGCTATGATGGTGCTGCAATTATTATTTGTCTGGAAAATGATGCCGGAAACAAAAGGTGTTGCATTGGAAGACATGGATAAAAAAACGATTTTGCACATATGAGCAAAATACTTTGCATAGGCGAAGCCTTGATTGATTTAATCTGTACTGATAAGGGCAGGACTTTATCTGCAGGTGAAAATTTTTTGAAGAAACCGGGTGGGGCGCCGGCAAATGTGGCTGCTGCAATCGGAGCATTGGGCGGCGAAGCCGAACTGGCTGCCAAAGTGGGTAAAGATCCCTTTGGAAAATATTTAATTGATGTGATGAAAGATTTTGGTGTTTCCACCCGGTATATGTTCCGGGACGAAAACAGCTTTACCACTTTTGCATTTGTATCGCTTATGCTCAGCGGCGAAAGGGATTTTTATTTTAACCGCGGAGCAGATGGCCGGCTGAATGAGCAGGATATTGCCGCTATCAACCCGGTTGATTTTTCTATCGTTCATTTTGGCTCGGCCACGGCTTTTTTGCCGGGCCCGCTTCAGAGCGCCTATATTAACCTGCTGCGAAAATGCCTGCAGCAAAATGTTTTTATAAGTTTTGATCCCAACTACCGGCATTTACTGTTTAAGGATAACACACAGTCATTTGTTGAGCAGTCATGGAGTTTTCTGAACCAATGCCATTTCTTTAAAGTGAGCGATGAAGAAGCCATGCTGCTTACCGGGGCTTTTAATGTAAAGGCCGCTGCATCCATTTTTCTTAAAAAAACCGACGCTGTGTTTGCCATCACCTTAGGAAAGGATGGAACGCTGCTCGGCTTCAACAAAGGAA
>JBQTHS010000179.1:0-6801 GCA_052389635.1 Bacteroidota bacterium
AATATACTTTTACCCCCGTGGAGAAGTTCAATATAGTTACAGGCATCCGGGCTGATCATAACAGTCTTTTTGGCTGGTTTAGTACACCAAGGCTACATGTTCGTTACGAACCGGTAAAGGGTACCACTATTCGCTTAAGTGCCGGCCGCGGGCAGCGCACTGCTAATATTTTTGCAGAGAACAACAGCGTATTTGTCAGTGCAAGACAAATCAATATCATCGGTTCATCAGCAGGGAAGGCCTATGGGTTAAATCCGGAAGTTGCCTGGAACAAGGGGATAAGCCTGGATCAGAAATTCAAATTGTTTGACCGGGGCGCCAATCTTGCACTTGATTTTTTCAGGAATGATTTTGAGCAACAGGTTATTGTTGACCTTGAAGATGCCAGACAGGTCAGGTTTTACAACCTGGATGGTAAATCATATTCCAACAGTTTTCAGGCCGAAATAAACCTTGAGCCGGTTAAAAAACTGGAAGTAAGATTAGCTTATCGCTTCTTTGATGTAAAGGCCACTTACGGGAACAGGTTATTACAAAAACCATTTACTGCCAGGCACCGGGCCTTTACCAACCTGGCGTATGAAATAAGCGGCTGGAAGTTCGACTACACTTTTAACTATAATGGTTCAAAGCGTATTACCAATACTTCAGCCAACCCTTCTGTTTATCAGCGGCCAGCCGCATCGTCATCTTATGTGCTCATGAATGCACAGATAAGCAAAACGGTTGGGAAAAAACACCCGGTGGATTTTTATATCGGCGGGGAGAACCTTACCAATTTCCTGCAACAGGATGCAATTGTGAGTGCGAACCAGCCCTTTGGTCCCTATTTTGATGCCACACTGGTGTGGGGGCCTGTAAGTGGGAGGTTGCTCTATGCAGGGTTCAGGTTTAAGATCAAGCAGAATTGAACCCAATTGTTCAAAATGCCGTATTGCGGGTCAATGACCGGCTTATCAAAAAAAGGTTCGGCACAGGTATTATTAGTAGCTGAGCGAATTATCAGCAAAGGCAGCCCGGCTGCCTTTTCTTTTGGCCGGCTGCTAAATATTCTTATATTTGTCTAACATTATTTTTAGTCATGTCTAAAAATATGTTTAGAGAAACTAAACAATGAAAAAAACAATTGTAATTGCATCGCTGCTGACAGGCATTGTGGCCTGCCAGAAACTATTGCCCGGCGCCCCGGCAGATGATGAAATATTAGATGGTCCGGTGGCGGAGTTGACCCCAGAACAAAATGCCGTTTTTATTCGTGGCGATATTGCTTTTAATGATGAAGTGTTTACTACGGCAAACGGCCTGGGACCCATATTTGTCGCTACTTCCTGCGGCAGTTGCCATGCTGGTGATGGCAAAGGCCACCCGTTTACGATGCTTACCCGTTTCGGACAAATCAATGCTTCGGGTAACCAGTTTCTTCATTTAGGCGGGCCGCAATTACAACACCGGGCCATTCCGGGTTATCAGCCTGAACAGATACCGGCAGGCGCCACTTTTTCGAAATTCATGCCCCCGGCCAATACCGGACTTGGATTTTTGGATTTTGTGCCGGATGCTGCCATTCTTGCGCTGGCTGATGAGAATGATGCAAATGGCGATGGCATTTCCGGAAGGCCCAATTGGATCAATATTCCTGCTTATGTTCCTATCCGTTCGGCCCCGGTTGTACAAAACGGAAAATACATAGGAAGGTTTGGGAAAAAAGCAGCTGTCTATGATTTATTACAACAAACAGCCAACGCTTACAACCAGGATATTGGTATCAGCTCTGTATTTGAAAGTATTGATACATACAGCGGCCAGACCATTGACCCGGAAGTGACAACCCAAACGGTGCAGGATGTTGTTTTTTACCTGCAAACACTGAAAGCGCCGGTGCAGCGAAATCAAAACGATGCGAATGTGCAAAGCGGCCAGCAACTTTTCCTGAATACAGGATGCGCCGGTTGTCATACCCCGCAACTAACAACCGGGCCTTCACCCATTACAGCGCTGGCTAATAAAACTTTTTTTCCTTACACCGATATGCTCTTGCATGATATGGGGCCGGTACTCGATGATGGCTATACCGAAGGCACTGCTACCACTGCTGAATGGAGAACACCACCGCTCTGGGGTTTGGGTTTATCCAAAAATTCGCAGGGCGGGCAATATTTTTTATTGCATGATGGAAGGGCCAAAAGTATTGAAGAAGCCATTATGCTTCATGGGGGAGAAGCAGCCCAGAGCAAAACCCGGTTTCAGCAATTAACGGCTGAAGGGAGATCCCAATTGATCAAATTCCTCGAATCGCTTTAAAAATGCACAGGAGAAAGTTCATAAAGAACAGTTGTACTGCCTGCCTATCTGCTGCAGCGTTGGGAGCTATGGTGTCTTCCTGTACACCCACCCGCTACATCAGCGGTACATTGGGAAAGGATGGTTTGACCGTTGACATCAACGAATTTCTGACCAGGCAAAACGGCAAGGAAGGGTATCGTTCTTTCATTATTATCAGGAATGAGGCACTTCAATACCCGATCTGTGTGTTTCGGTTTAATGAAAAAGAATATTCGGCTTTATGGATGCGCTGCACACACCAGGGAACAGAACTGCAGGCTTCCGGCGATTATCTGCAGTGCACCGCACACGGCAGTGAGTTTGATAACAAAGGCACCGTGAAAAACGGGCCGGCCGACAGGAATCTCCGGAATTTCCCTGTTACCGTTTCAAACAACCAATTATTTATTGACCTGAGAGCTATATGAAAAAGAACACATCATTCCTTTTACTTTTGATAATAAGCGGAACTGCTTTCGGACAGATCGATCCAATCCTGCTGCGTCGTATTCCAAAAGACACTTCAGGGACCAACCTGAATATGGATGCACTTTACAACCGTCCCTTTTTACAGGTGGGAAAGTTGCCCGTGGCACTGGGAGGGTATGCTGAGGCCAATTACCAGTACCTGCAGCAGGATGGGGTGACGGAAGGCCACCAGTTCCAGATGCGCCGGGTTTCCATCTTTATCTCTTCCTCCATTGCCAACCGGATAAAATTTTTAAGCGAGATCGAGTTTGAGGACGGGGCAAAAGAGATCGGTATCGAGTTTGCTTCATTGGATATCGAATTTAACCCCTTACTGAACCTGCGGGGCGGCATTGTCCTTAACCCTATCGGGGCCTTTAATCAGAATCATGACGGGCCCAAATGGGAATTTGTGGACCGGCCCGTTTCAGCTACACAAATGCTGCCGGCTACTTTCAGCAATGCAGGCTTTGGTTTGTATGGCAAGAAATATTCGAAGGATTGGGTATATGGATATGAAGTGTACCTGACCAATGGATTCAATGACAGGATCATTTCCAATTCAGCAAATAAAACATTTCTCCCGGCCACTAAAGAAGACCCGGAAAGGTTTGAGGAAAGTTTCAATGGCCGCATGCTGGTCACCGGTAAACTGGCAATAAGAAATAATAAGATAGGGGAGTTGGGGCTTTCTTACATGAGCGGGGTGTACAATAAGTTCGAGGATGATGGCCTCGTACTGGATAAAAAGAGAAGGGTAAATGTTTTCGCCATCGATCTCAATACAACCATTGCTGCAACAAAGACCTTTATCAATGCAGAATGGGCCATGGTAAAAGTAGATGTGCCCGATACCTATACAGAACAGTTTGGCGAACGACAGCATGGTGGATTTCTCGATCTGGTTCAGCCAGTTATCAGGAAAACCATATTCGGGTTTGAAAAATCAGTTATCAATGCAGCACTGCGACTGGAGTATGTGGATTGGAACAAAGGGAAATTTCAATCTACCGGCGGAAATATAGCCGACGATTTTTTTTCTGTTGTTCCCGCAATCAGCTGGCGGCCAACTGCACAAACAGTTCTCAGGTTCAACTACAGGTACAACTGGCAAAAAGACATCCTGGGTAACCCGCCTTCAAAACTGGCAGGTTTTCAATTTGGCGTTTCAACTTATTTCTGAGTTTCTTTTCCCCATCTTCTGCCCAAAAGTATTTTCAACACCTGCTGATTGGAATTTTTGGTGAGGCCGAAAAGCAAGCCGGTGTTCACTTCCCACATCGGATGAGTATAGATATCAATCACCGGGCCGATAAGATGTTCCTGCAGGTTGCCCGGCAGAATATCATCAAATGAACCCAATCCCCCGTAGTATTCAAACCCGATACCCAGTTTCTGTTTGATCGTGTAAACGGCTTTGAACTGAGGCGCTATCCCTGCGCCTTTATCATTTCCGCTGACCACAAAATCAATATTGGGATTAAAGGCGAAATACCAGTTGCCGATCGTTTTATCAATAATTGGCCGGATTTCTCCCTGCCAGTAAAATTGTGTAGTGTCATCTGGTCTGAAGAAACCAAACTCCAGCGAAAGGCTGGCGCCAACCTTCCACTTCCATGATTCAGGGACCGTCAATCTCGGTCTTACCTGGTTGCCCAGGTACTGGTAACCGCCACCTGGCGCTATGCCGGCGAATGTATAAAATCCGATCTCGAAATTCTTTCCAAACCCGTGGGTGATCTCCAGGGTTGTATTGTACCATTTTGCATCTTTTGCATTAACGAGGTACTTGCTTCCTTTGAATGTATAATTGTTGTGCAGTTCAAAAATGGTCCATTTATGCTGGATGGTGGGAGAGGCATACACCTGTATCTCATTATCTGCCTGGCTATTGGCACCGTATTGCCCCAGCAGGATGATTAAAAGAAAGAAATGGAATCTCATAAACAGGTAAAGCAGGGGTTATTATTTCCGGGCAGGTGTATCTGCCGTTTTATAATCTTTCCTCACCGGGCTGAAAGCGTCAATCAGTTTGCAATTGGTAATGGCAACGGCAGAGTGCGGAGTACCTGCAGGAATGACATGATACATCCCTGTAGTTAAGATAACCGGTGTTCCGTCAATCACCATATCTAATTGCCCTTCGAGTATGTAAGTGACCTGTTCATTGATATGCAGGTGCTCAGGCACACTACTTCCTTTTTCAAGCTCAACGTATCCGAAAGTTAATTGTTCGCCATGGGCATAGTAGCCGGTGATGCCGGGAACGAGTACTTTCGGTTTGATGTTTTTTATTAGTTCCATGTATATTAATATTTGAGATCAACAACTTGATGAATACTTAGATGATCCTTATCTTCATTATTCTTTAATTCAAATGCAAAAAAATCCAACCTAATGTTGCCATTTTCGTCTATTTTTCTTGGGATCTGAAATCTTGGTTCTATTTCAACGTCACCTAATTTAGCATTATCCGATAACCTCCATTCAAGACCGGGATTCAAAAGCATTGCAAAAACAAAAACTTTATTTCTTGATTCAATTTTGACAATATCTTCTATTTCAAATTTGATAATCATTATTTTTCAAAATAACAGAAGTTTCCCCCCACCCATTCCTTATCCTTATTATAGCGGACGCCGATCATTTTTCCTTTGCTCATCCTGCCAAGGTTATTGGTAGCAACCGGCCTTGCTGCGCCGTCTTTCCAGAAATAGAACATCCGTATCTCAGCTTTAGCAGGCACATCCGGGGTTTGTATCACTTCGGCATACTTCACTTTGCGCTGCAATATCCAGTTTTCAGGATCTTTCACTTTGTCAATATCGGCTTGGGTTACATCTATCACCACTCCCTGTCCTGCAAAAGAGAACAGCGGCTTCAACACATAGTTTTCCAGGTCGGCCGGTATTTGTTTCACCTCATTCAGATAGAATGTTTGCGGCACATAAGGATGCCGTATCAGCGGAAGTGTGTATTTGCTGATGCGGTAAAACCAGTTGGGATGCGGACACCATTCCGTTTCAAGTTCTTCAAAAAGCACCTTTCCTTTTTCCTGTACTTCGGGTGTCTGTTGCTGCAGGTCGTCAAAAATGACACGGTTGTAAATCCTCTTTACTTCCGTTTTCTTCCCATTATTCAGATAATACAGTTTCATTCCTTCCCTGATCAGCTCTGTCAGGCACACCATTTTAATGCCGAGATATTCTTCTGTGCAGTAAAAATCTATCCTTGTTTTCTGCTGCCGGGGAAAGATTTCCAACAGTATCACATTTTCGGGGTTATGAGTACCAACAATGATTTCTTTCAGCAGTTGAATATAAGTTTCCCGGTTGTACCCGTTCAGGTAGCAATCAAATTTTGCCGGAACGGGAAAATGCTTGCGGAAGACATCATCTAACAGCACTTCGTAGGCAAACAAGGTGGGGAAGCCCTGCATTTCTATCAGTTGCGGTTCATATTCACCTGCTTCATTGATGCATATTCCAAAATCAAAGGCAATAAAATGGGAGTGTTCGTTTTCCCCGGGTACCCGCAGCCCTTTTGGAATTGCATTTTTGGTCAGCTCTTTAAAAGCGGGGGCAGCAATAATGTCCACGATTCTTTCACAGGCATCGAGTATTTTATTCTTAAAATCACGGCTAATGAAAATGGGTGTTTCCGCCACCCTAAACTCAAGGGCATCGGGGTGTGCCGAATTCAGTTCTTGTAAAAATGCCTCATAGGTTTCTTTGGTAAATGCCTGGTTATATGCTTTACGGATCACCGGTATCATAGAAAAACTATTACCGGATAAAATTAGGGTATTGTTTGCTTTTGAATATGAACCCATAAAAAAGAGGCTGTCTCAAAAGGGAGTAAAAAAGTATCACAACGAACACAAAGACTATTAATATTAAAGGCTATTTGCGTTGTGCTCTTAGTGTTTTCTTAGTGTTCGTTGAGTTCCAAAACACTTTTGAGACAGCCTCTTCATCGTTCATTGATCCTGCTTATTATTGCTGCCTGATT
>JBQTHS010000180.1:0-27597 GCA_052389635.1 Bacteroidota bacterium
ATCGCCTACATGAAGAGCAGCTGCGATTTTTGAACCTCCGACTGGGACGGGAAAGATCACAGTTACCTTATCATGAAAAAGAAACACAATACTGAGGACCTGAAAAAAGGAGATACAGTTCTCACCAGCCCGGTTTCTTTTAACTATCCTCCCGGTTATATGATAGGTACTGTGATGGATATGGATCTGGATAACACCACCGGGATGTACCGCCTGAAAATAAGAACAGCCGCCAATTTCCACAACCTTCAGCAAGTGCATGTCATTGAAAACGCAGACTACGCCGAACAGATAAAACTGGACCAGGACAGCAAAAAGAAAATGGAATCAGCCCCCAAAATTCCAAGATGAACGACTTTGCAAAAAATATCATCCGTTTCATCGTACTCATGGCTATACAGGTGTTTATACTGGACAAGATTCCGCACCTGCACCGTTTTATCACCCCCTACCTGTATTACGTTTTCATTCTTTGGTTGCCCTTTTCGGTTTCCCGGCAGTGGCAGCTGGTCATCGGCTTCCTTACCGGCCTGGTACTTGATTACTTCACCATGACACCCGGACTTCATGCAGCCGCCTGTACACTCATCGCCTATGTGCGGCCGTTTGTTATCGGTATCCTTACCCCCAGGGACAGCTCAGAATTCAATTACCGGGAGCCTTCGCCCCGTGCCATGCAGTGGACACCGTATGCCGTGTATGTTTTTATCCTCACCCTCCTGCATCATGGCTATATGGTGCTGCTGGAGTGGCTCGACTTTGGCAACTTCCTGGATTTTCTTATCAAAGTAGCAGCCACCACCGCTATAAGCCTTCTGCTCATCTTCACCGCCGAGGTTGTGTTCCCGAGGAAATTAAAGTTCCGGACAAATACGGCGTAAGGCGGACAGAAATTTTTCTTAAAAGAAATTTTATTGGCAATAAGATTTGGAAACCCTCTTTTTCAATTCGTACATTGCATTGCTGTAATCAATTCTTCACTTCTTACTTCATACCTTTTATTTCGCAGTCCGGATATGCCTGTGTTCAACCAATCAAGAAGCCGTATCATCCGCCTGATCTTCCTGCTTACTTTTTTGGTAATTATTGGCCAGTTGTTTTACCTGCAGGTTATTTCCGGAAAGTTCCGGCAGATGGCCGATGACAATGCCATCCTGAAAAAGACCATTTACCCTCCCCGCGGCCTGATGTTCGACAGAAATAAAAGCGCTATCGTCAATAACACCCTCACCCATGACCTGATGGTGACACCGGCCCAGTTGAAAGGGATTGACACCTTCTTTCTCTGCCGCCTGATGGATATTGATACAGCCGAATTCAGGAACCGGGTTATTACCGCCATCATTAAGAACAGTTCGCAGAAACCTTCTGTATTTGAAGCCTCCCTGTCGCCGCAGAAATATGCCCGCATTCAGGAGAATCTTTGGAGGTTCCAAAAGGCATTCTATGTTCAGGAACGGCCCATCCGTTCTTATCCTTTTGATGCCGGGGCCAACATTTTCGGGTACCTCGGAGAAGTGGATACCAATTACCTGAAAAAATATGCGGAGGAAGGTTATGTAAGCGGTGATTATGCCGGTATGACAGGTCTCGAGGCCAACTATGAAAAAGCCCTTATGGGAGAAAGGGGGGTGCAGTACCTGATCAAAGATAATTTCAGCCGCATACAAGGCCCCTATGAAGGGGGCGCCATGGACGAAGAAGCAGTAGCGGGCAGCAATCTTTATACAAGCATTGATATAGAACTGCAGCAGTTTGGCGAAAAACTGATGAATAACAAAGTGGGTTCCATCGTTGCTATTGATCCAAAGACCGGCGGCATACTGGCTATGGTCAGCAGCCCGACTTATGATCCGGGGTATTTAACAGGAGCTGAAAGAAGTAAACATATCAGGGATCTGATGTATAATGATCCACGTCTTCCATTGATAAACCGGGCTGTCAATGCAACATACTCTCCCGGTTCCACCTTCAAAACACTGCAGGCATTGGTTGGATTGGCGGAAGGAGTGATCAACACAAGAACGACTTTCAGTTGCGGGGGTGCCTTTTATGGTTGTGGCAGGGGCAAGCCGATGGGTTGCCTTGACCCCGGCACCTATTATTTGTCATCAGGCATTACCCATTCCTGCAACACTTATTTTGCCAATGTGATGCAAAGGGTGATCAACAACCCCAAATACCCCAACATTGACAGCAGCCTGAGAAGTTGGAATAAGTACATGTCTGCATTCGGACTGGGTCATAAACTCGGCGTGGACATTCCCTCTGAAAGAGCGGGCATGATACCCACCCCCGAATTCTTCAATAAGCAGTATGGCCGGGGTAAGTGGGGTTTCTGTACGTTTCGTTCGGTAAGTATCGGGCAGGGAGAGGTTACCGCCACCCCGTTGCAGGTTGCCAACGAGATGGCCTATATCGCCAACAAAGGCTGGTATATCATCCCTCATGTGGTTGATTCAATCGAAGGAGGAGATAAGTTTGGGCTGCTGGAAAAATATAAACAACGCATTGTCCCTATCAATATACCCGACAGCATTTTTGAAGTAGTGCATGATGGTATGCAGGGAGTGATGGAAACAGGAACCGGCCGCGGGTCAAAAGCAGAGGGGATCACCATTTGCGGAAAAACAGGGACAGTAGAAAATTATTACCGGGGGGTGAAACAACCCAACCATTCATTCTTTTGCGCCTTTGCTCCAAGGGAGAACCCCAGGATCGCCATCATGTGTGTGGTGGAAAATTCAGGACGGTTTGGCGGCACCTATGCCGCCCCCATTGTAAGCCTGATGATAGAAAAATATATTAATGATACTATCTCTTCAAAGCGAAAGGCAAGGATGGAAAGTATTATCAGCACAAACCTGATACCGAAGATGATGCTGGATAAAATGCGGCAGAAAGACTCTGTCCGGAGAGTTAAGGAAAAGGAAGCACTGCTGAAAGGTGAGCTGAAGGATATTAAAGATACCCTGCAGTCAGAAGACAATCCAACAGAGACTGAGTTGAATCAGGGCAATAAAAAAAATGGCAAACCTTCCAGAGACACAGCAAACAAACAACCGGTGAAGCCAGGAATAATATTGCCTGACACTTCAAAGAAAAGAATGGTACCGGGCAGGGACACCGCCAAAACAGATAATAACCAATGAACCAGCGGAACCCTGCCATATCAAAAGGGATAGACTGGAGCCTGGTGGGCATTTACCTGCTGCTGGTGGCCATTGGGCTTACGGCCATTTTTGCGGCCACCTACAAAGAAGGCGACCCTGTTATTCAAAGTTTTCTCCGGTTCAAAACTGATTACAGCAAACAGTTCTTCTTCTTTATCATCGGGGCCGGGCTGGCTTTATTCATATTGCTGACAGACAGTAAGTTTTTTGCTGCCACCGCCAACCTGGGCTATGTTATCGGGATTTTCGCCTTGTTAATGGTATTCCCTTTTCATTCGGATATCAAAGGAACCGAATCTATCATCAGGATGGGGGCTTTTAATTTTCAACCTGCAGAATTTTGTAAAATTTTTGTAGCACTAGCATTGGCCAAGTATTTATCAAGACCAGAAACTGATTTCAGCAACACCCGGTCGCAGTTACTGGCATCAGCCATTGTCCTGTTTCCGGCTGCACTTACAGTGCTGCAAAGCGAAACTGGTCTGGCCCTTGTATTCTTTTCTTTTTTTATTGTGATGTACCGGGAGGGCCTGCCCTCAATAATTCTGCTCGCAGGTTTTGCTGTCGCCGCATTGATTGTGACCACCATTGTCATTGCGCCCAATGTGCTGGCCATAATCCTGACCCTGGTTGCTGCGGGGGTCATTTATGTTTACCGGCGGCAGATAAAAAGAAAACGCAGCCTTTTGACCACTGTCATTTTTGTGTGGGCCCTCTGTGTGGGTATCCAGCGCTTTGCCGTTCCGTATATTTTTAAAAATGTATTGCAACGGCACCAGGTAGAAAGGATTTATGATCTCTTTGGCAAAGACAATCCCTACGAGGTCAAAAAGGAAACGCTGACTGAATCAGAAGCGAAAAAGAAAAAAGAAAGCGGCACCAGCTATAATGTACGGCAGTCGAAAATTGCCATTGGCAGCGGCCGGATTTTTGGTAAAGGATTATTGAATGCCACACAGACCCGGTATGATTTTGTGCCTGAGCAGCGTACTGATTTTATTTTTTGCACCGTAGGTGAGGGATTTGGTTTCACCGGCAGCATTGTTTTGCTGGGCTTATACTTTATTCTTCTTTTCAGGATTGTGACCATTGCGGAAAGACAACGCAGCACTTTCAGCCGTTGCTATGCTTATGGTGTCGCCTCTGTTTTCTTTTTTCATATAGCCATTAATATAGCTATGACGGTGGGACTGGCGCCGGTCATTGGCATCCCGCTTCCGTTCATCAGTTATGGCGGCACCTCACTGCTCACCTTTACTATCATGCTTTTTATTTTAATAAGGCTGGATGCTGACAGGCAAATGGTGCTGAGGTAAGAGCATCCCCAAAGAGGCTGTCTCAAAAGGGAGTAAAAAAGTATCACAACGAACACAAATAAGGCACAACGGACACAAAGACTATTAATATTAAAGGCTATTTGCGTTGTGCTCTTAGTGTTTTCTTAGTGTTCGTTGTGTTCCAAAACACTTTTGAGACAGCCTCTTTATAAACTCCTAAATTTGTTGACTTACTTCGATAATCAAAATCACAAAATAAATTCCCCTTTAGGGGTTAGGGGTATGAAAATTATTCCGCTTTCAGAAGGTATTTTTACTATTGACAAGACCAAGCACTTTGTTCCCTTCAATGAGGAAACAGACAGCCTGAAAGACCGTTCTTCCGGTAGCCTGCTGGTGGAGATACAACCTTTTGTGCTGGTCACTTCAAAAGATATTTTATTGCTCGATACAGGGCTGGGGTTTGAAAAAAACGGAACACTTCAATTGCATCAGAACCTGATGGATGCCGGGATTAACCCTTCTGAGGTCAGCAAGGTGCTGCTATCGCACCTGCACAAAGACCATGCAGGGGGTACAGGCCAGGAGAGGGAAGGATTAGGGGCAAGGCTTTCGCTGCCCGGGGCAACCTATTATGTGCAGCAGGATGAACTGGCTTTTGCTTTTGACAAAGCCTTTCCCTCTTTCATTACGGAAGAACTGGAATGCCTGCAGAACAACAAGCAGGTGCATTTGCTGGAAGGCGACGGGCTGATTGATGATTATATTGAATACCGCGTCACCGGGGCTCACTCACCTTATCACCAGGTTTTTTGGATAAGGGATGAGAATGAAACCGTTTTTTTTGGTGCCGATGATGCCCCGCAACTGCAGCAGATGAAACACCGCTTTGTGGCCAAATACGACCATGATGGCAAAAAGGCGATGGAATTGCGGCAGCAGTGGTGGGAGCAGGGGCAAAAAGAAAAATGGACTTTTCTTTTTTATCATGATGTGAAAAATGCTGCATGGAAATTCAGCTGAAATAAAATGACCCCGGTAGCACGGGGCCATTACTAACTTATGAAAAACACCAAAACTTAATTTGTTACTGGATGACGGAGCGGTTACGGCGGAGGGGCCGGCGCTCTATTTGCTCCTGTCTTAGTTTTCTTATTCCTTGAATAAATATTTCCTGATGCTCGTAAATCTGATTGCATCTCTTTTCGCCAACTATGTTTCTGAATTCATTTCTGTAACGGATTCTTAATTCAGCAACACGAAGTTGAAGCACCGGCTTATCATTTCTGTTGTCACGCAGTGTTGTTCTCCACTCCCTGAAATAACGCAAAAAAACAGGGTTAAACCTTTCCGCTTCTGCTTTTGACAGCCCCATCCTTCTTTGAATGAACTCACTCATTTTTTCACGGATTATATCATTGGCATTATCATTATCATCTTCCTGCCCAAAACAGGCAAGGGAAGTAATAAAAGATAAACTTAGTATGAATAGTAATTTTTTCATTTTTTTGACGGATTAGTTCATCAATGTTTCCTCATCGCTGCTTTCGGTTTCAGGGGTTTCGTTCAGAAAATCCTGAATTTCTTTATCAGAAACATCTTTCATAAGCTCTTTTATTTCTTCGGAGCTTACAGGATTTACGGCAACTTCTTTCTGATTAGAAAGATTCTCGTCAACTAATTTTACAAATGCGTCTATTTCTTTTAAGTCAACCTTTTTAACGCTTTTTTTAACCCATACATAAGGCTGCTCTACCGGGTCAACATTAGGTTTAAAAATCATAAACCCAGCCATCACAATCACTCCTGTCACCACGGCTGCAGCAGCATACCGGAACCATCTGCGGCTGCTTATTGAAATAATTTTGGCCTCCTGCTTATTTTCTTTGACTGTTATATCAGCCGCCAGATTTTCAAAATATCCCTGCGGAACATTGTACGGCATTTCCTTGTTCAAACCGGCCAGTAAGGGAGAGATGGATTCAGTCTCTTCACTCACTGTCTGGTAATCGCTGCTGTTTCGTACCCCCTGCATCATTTTTTCATCCAATCCTTCAAAGTAATCAATGGGTAGGGAATAAGGAATTTTCTTTGACAGGCCACTCAGCAAAGGAGACAGGTGAGACAATTCATCAGCGGCGCTTATAGCTTCCACGGCTTTGATGCGGTCCATCACCTGTGCAATCAACCCCTCAAAATACCCGGCCGGAACGGCATAAACATTTTGAGGGGTGCTGTTGGCCAGTTGGCTGCCCAGTTCATTCAGCTCTTGTAATATGTTGTCTCTCTGTGTCATTTCATCAATTCCAGCCAGGCTGGACGGTTAATGCCACTTCGCTGAAACCTCAGCTTCGTAGCACACAGTAAGATGGTTTTCAATCTTCAAAGTTTAATGATTTAGCATATAATCCTCAATTTTTTTGACGGCATGGTGGTAGCTGGCTTTCAGGGCCCCCTCACTGGTTTCAAGCACCCGGCTCATTTCCTCGTAAGGCATCTCATCGTAATATCGTAAGGTGAAAACAACCCGTTGTTTTTCAGGAAGTTGCTGTATGGCTATCTGTAATTTCCACTCCAGCCGGTTAGGGTCAAAATGCCGGTCAGCCTTAATTTTATTAGCAAGACCACTTTCCACATCGCTCAGGCTCACGGCAGTCCGCTTTTTTTGCTGTTCCAGGAAGGTCAGGCATTCATTGGTGGCGATGCGATAAAGCCAGGTGTAAAGCTGGCTGTCTTCCCGGAAATTTTCCAGCCCGTTCCAAACCCTGATGAGTACATTTTGCAGCACATCATTGGCGTCATCATGATCCACCACCATGCGGCGGATATGCCAGTACAGTTTTTCCTGGTACTTGCGGATTAGACTGGTGTAAGCTTTTTCTTTCGTAACCGGGTTACGAAACTGTACAAGCAATTCACTATCGCTGGTTGTGGTCAGGGACATTCGTCGGGGGCTTTGGTTCGGTTAGAATATTGGTAACTGGATTTGTTTAAATCGTAATTATACTTAAAAATAAAAAAGCAGGTTCAATAATAAAAGAACCTGCACCAATAGTTTGAAACAATCTTTTAACCATTCTTTTTCCTTGCCATCACTTTTTCCGCTGCTGCCACAATATCAGGCACATCTAATCCATATTTTTTCAGCAGTTGTGCCGGCGTACCACTTTCGCCAAATGTATCTTTTGTACCAACATACCCGACAGGAACAGGAAAGTTTTTGGATGCACATTGTGCAATGGCATCGCCTAGTCCGCCAATGATATTGTGCTCTTCAGCAGTAACGGCGCATTTTGTCTTGCGGATGGATTGTATTACCGCAGCTTCATCCAGTGGTTTAATGGTATGGATATTTATCACTTCCACGCTGATGCCTTTTTCCTGTAGAGCAGCACCTGCCTGTATGGCATTCCACACTAAATGGCCACAGGCAAAAATGGAAACATCGGTTCCTTCGGAGAACAGCTGTGCCTTGCCGATCTTAAAATCTTCTTCTTTGGTGAAAATGGGCCATACAGGTCTGCCAAAGCGGAGATACACAGGGCCTTCATATTCAGCGATGGCCTGTGTCGCTGCTTTTGTTTGTGCATAGTCGCAGGGAACAATGACGGTCATTCCCGGCAGCATTTTCATCAGGCCAATATCTTCGAGTATCTGGTGGGTGGCGCCGTCTTCTCCGAGTGTAACACCGGCATGTGAAGCACAGATCTTTACATTCTTTCCGCTGTATGCTATGGATTGACGGATCTGGTCGTACACCCGGCCGGTAGAAAAATTGGCGAATGTAGTAGTATATGGAATTTTACCTCCAATCGTCATCCCGGCTGCAATGCTCATCATATTGGCTTCGGCTATCCCGCATTGAAAAAAACGCCCAGGAAATTCTTTCATGAACTGGTTCAGTTTCAGGGAACCGGCAAGGTCTGCCGTGAGTGCCACGATGTTGGGGTTTTTCCGGGCTGCTGTCACAATGCCATCGCCAAAGCCGCTCCTGGTGTCTTTATTTCCGGTTGATTGAATTTCCTTTAATAACATAGGGATGTGTTGAGTGGAGCAAAAGTAAGGGTTGGGAGTGAATGCTGAATGGCTGGTAGTGAATGGGGAAAAACTCAGTTCAGTTCACCGGGCTGGCTCCCAAAAACAGTCTCATCTGCCTTGAGCCGGAGCTCCCATTTCCATGCAGATGCCATCATATCTTCTAATGAAAACTTTGGCGACCAGCCTAATAATTTCTTTGCAAAGTCATTATTGGCATAAACGGCCACCACATCGCCCCGACGGCGGGGGCCTTTTTCATAATTCAGTTTTACACCGCTTACTTTCTCAAAAGCATGAACAGCTTCGAGCACCGAAATGCCATTACTGCTGCCCAGGTTAAACACTTCATACAGATTTTTATTTGCCTGGTTTTCCAGGTGCTTTATCGCCAGGGTATGAGCATGGGCCAGGTCGCAGATATGTATGAAATCCCTGATACAGGATCCGTCTCTTGTAGGGTAATCGGCGCCATGCACAAACATTTTCGGAATGCGGCCGATGGCTGTCTGGGTTATAGCAGGAACGAGATTTTCGGGTTTACCCAGCGGCATTTCGCCGATAGCGGCCGACGGATGTGCTCCCGCAGGATTAAAGTACCTTAAAATAATGGCTGCGGTTTCATTGGCGTTTATAAACTCATTGACGATTTGCTCACCCATCTGTTTAGTGGAGCCATAAGGTGATTGTGCCGGTTTCAGCGGGCTGTTTTCTGTAACGGGAACCTCATCCGGCTCGCCGTAAACAGTGCAGGAGGAAGAAAAAACAAAATGGGGTATTTGAAATTCCTGCACACATTTCAGCAGGCTGATAAGGCAACTGAGATTGTTCTCGAAATACACTAATGGCTGCTGCACCGATTCGGCCACGGATTTATAGGCAGCAAAATGGATGACACCGCTGATGTCTTCGTTCTCCTGGAAGATGGCGAAGCTGTCATCATAATTGCAGAGATCTACTTTGTAGTTCTTTACCTTTTTGCCGGTTATCTGTTCAACACCTTTCAGGATAACGGGGTTGGAACGGGAGTTATTGTCAACCGAAATAACCTCATACCCGTTTTCAATCAGGTCAACAATAGTGTGTGAGCCGATATAACCACAGCCGCCGGTAACGAGTATCTTAGCCATAAAAAAATTCCGGACAAAAGTCAGGAATTTCAGCCGAATAAATTATACCGGTATCAAAACAATCTGACAATACAGTAAACCCCTGCGGCCAGCAACCCGCTGATGGGAATAGTAAGCACCCATGCCCAGATAAGATTGATAGTAACACCCCAGCGGACTGCGGAAAGCCTCTTGGTGGCACCCACCCCCATAATGGCGCCGGTAATAGTATGCGTGGTACTCACAGGAATCTTTAAAGCTTCGGTAAGGAATAAGGTTACAGCTCCGGCAGTTTCCGCAGCAACTCCTTCAAACGGGGTTACTTTGGTGATCCTGGTACCCATTGTTTTTACGATCTTCCACCCACCACTCATGGTCCCCAATCCTATAGCGGCATAACAGGCCATGGGCACCCAATTAGGCATGTCTTTAAAATCTCCGATAGTACCTCCGGCAATTAATGCGGCTGTAATAATTCCCATTACTTTTTGCGCATCATTGCCGCCATGGCCGATGCTGAATGCGGCCGAAGAAACCAACTGCAGTCTTTTAAACCATATGTTAGACCGATGGGCATTTAATGTATTCAGGTAAAAGGTGAACAGGGCCATGATGGTTAAAATAAATGCAAGTAATACCCATTTGAAATTTGACCCCAGCATCAGCACCTGGAAAAATTTTGAAGGATAGGACGTTTGGTACTGCGTTGTTATGACATTTTCTGTAAGGCCCCCTTCTTTAGTTTTTCGTAATACTGAAAAGGCGAAATTGTCACCACTTTTAATTTTGTTCAGTGTTTGGTTCAGACCATTGACGGAGGTTATTTTTTGACCATTGACCGAGACAAGTATATCCTTTTTTTCAAAGGTCATCTTTTGTGCCATACTGTTATTGGGTACAGATGCAATGCTGACGGTATCGTTAGTTTGTTTTACCGTCATTCCTGCAAGAGCAACCGGTGAGGTTTTGAGTGTCGAAAAAAGAAATAAACCGATGCCGACCAGTATGATAGTCGAAACTATTTTAGGGGTAATTCCCTTTTTAAAAGAGCTTAAAAACCACAGGGAAAAAATAAAAGCCATAATCATCCCGATGACGGGGGCCAGGAAAATAAAAGCAGCTGTTTTAAGGATGATAGGGGAGTTTACAGCGCCAAACCCACCGGCGGCAATGGCGGCCCCTGCAAATCCACCGATGAGCGTATGTGAGGACGAGGAAGGAATGCCAAACCACCAGGTAAGCAGGTTCCAGGATATGGCGGCAATCAAACCCGAGAAGATGACGATCATCATATTGCCCTGTACCAGGTCAGGTTTCACCGTTTTGGCAACAGTATCTGCAACGCCATGGTCCTTAAAAATGAAAAAGGCCACTGAATTAAACAAGGCGGCCCATAGCACGGCCTGGAATGGTGTCAGCACCTTGGTGGAAACAACCGTGGCGATGGAATTGGCAGCATCGTGGAAGCCATTGATATAGTCGAAGATTAAGGCAAGGGCTATGATGATGATAAGGAAAGCTGTCATAACAATGGATGAAGTACCGGTTAGCTGATTGGGTTAAGCATATTTAATAATGATAGACTCAATCACATTGCTGGCATCCTCGCATTTGTCTGTTACGATCTCCATCACCTGGTAAATATCTCTTTTCTTGATCACTTCTTTTGCATCCGGCTCGGTGTCAAACAACTTTTCAATGCTGAAATCAAACACATCATCAGCCTGGTTTTCGATACTGTTGATTTTAACCAGCGCCTCGGTGATGTTGCGCATGTTTTTCATGTCCCTCAGTTCAGATACGGCTATTTTCAGCTGATCAGCTCCCTGCTCTATCAATTCTGAGAATTTATGCATACCGGTATCGTTGGGGTTGACCCGGTAGAAATTGATCTTTTTGGCGGCTGCATATATATAATCGGCCACATCATCCAGCGAAGTGGCAAGATAATGAATATCTTCCCGGTCGAAAGGTGTGATGAAATTCCGGCCCAGCTCGGTGAACAGGTTATGGGTCAGCTCATCGTTTGCATGTTCCAGGTCTTCGATCTTAACAATGAGTGAGCCCCTTTTGTCAAAGTCCGGTTCAGACACCACATCCCTGAGCAGGGAACCCATTTTGGCCACATTATCAGCCACTTTTTCAAAGAGGTCGTAGAAGATCTTGTTCTTCGGCATGAAGATTTTCAGGAAAGACTGTAGCGCCATTTTAATTGGTTTAAGGTGTACCGCTTCCGGCGGAATTATTGCGAAAATAAAAGGTAGTCAGCGGAGGGTGGCGGGGGGACGGAGAGTTAATAATAAATTAATACAGAAATAAAATTAAGGCAACAATTGAATAACAAAGAATTTATATTGCAGCGGTTTTAAACACCTATGATGTATCAGGCAAAACAATTTACAGCAAAATCATTTTTTGCCTGCATTCTCAGCCTGTTTGTTGCAAATAGTGTGTTTTCCCAGCGGTACCTGGCCGATATAGACTCATCATTTTTTATCAAAGACACCGTGAGGCCGGTAATAAAGCGGTTTGAAAACTTGCGTATTACCGGTTATATCCAGCCCCAGTTTCAAAAGGCGCAGGCAGACGGGGCTCCGTCATTTTCCGGGGGTAATTTTTCCCAGTTTTCCAGCAGCCGTTTCATGCTCCGAAGAGCCAGGGTAAAGATTGATTATATGCTCCCCTCCAGGACAAAATATCCCCGGGCCCTTTTCTCATTTCAGATTGATGCAACAGAAAGGGGAGTGATAGTAAGGGATATGTTCCTGAGATTATTTGAAACAAAGAAGAACCTTTTTTCCCTGACAGCCGGTTTGTTTGCCCGCCCTTTCGGGTATGAAGTAAACTTATCGTCTGCCTTCCGGGAAACACCGGAACGGGGCCGCATGTCGCAGATACTGATGCCTTCGGAAAGGGACATCGGTGTGATGGTTTCTTTTGAACCGCAGGAACGAAAACACCAGTTGTCGCTTATCAAATTCGATATTGGGTTTTTTAACGGGCAGGGTCTCTCAGGCACCACCGATTTTGACGACCACAAAGATTTAATATCCAGGCTTTTTATTAAACCGTATTCATTTAATAAAATGGAATTCTCCGGCGGGCTTTCTTACCTGAGGGGTGGCTGGAAAAACGGGACAAAGTATGTGTACAGGAACGGTACAGCCGCGAACGGTGATAAAGTTTTTATTGTTGATTCCTCAGTCAATAATCTTGGTAAATCATCACCCCGCCATTATTATGGAGCAGATGCACAGGTAAAACTTCATCATGGTTGGGGCGAAACGGAATGGCGGGCCGAATACTGGTTTGGCACACAACCCGGCACATCGGGTTCTACCAGTAACCCGGGCACCTTGCCCAATTCGAACGGGCAGCCGGTACCCACTTATGTCAGGCACTTTGATGGTGTTTTTCTTTTGTTTCTGCAGCATATCATTAATACGGAGCATCAACTCCTGCTCAAATATGACTGGTACGATCCCAATATCCGTGTCAAAAAACAGGAGATCGGCAAAGCAGGCACCAACCTTACCCCGGCAGATATTAAATTTTCTACGTTAGGGATAGGATATGTTTACCAGTTCAATCCCCAGATAAAACTGATACTTTATTACGATTTTGTAAGGAATGAGACCACCCAAATGAACGGATACACCACTGATTTGAAAGATAATATATTGACCTGCCGTCTCCAATTCAGGTTCTGAACCCCGCTTAACATTCCGGTAACATTGAGGTGATGATTGCTTAACATCCGAGTAACATACCGGTAACGCCTCCGGCACACCTTTGCCGCAAATAAACTGATTATGTATCCGAGGCTGCGACTGTTGTTCCTGTTGATCATTTCCCCTGGTTTTTTCGCAATAGCCGAGGCACAAACCGCGAAGCTTACCGGCAAAATAATTAATGCTAAAAACGAACCTCTTGCCGGTGTTTCTGTGAAGATCACCGGAACCACCGGCGGAACCACTTCTGATGTGGAAGGAAGGTTTACGCTGACACTTACTCCGGGTAAAAAATATGAACTTGAAATTTCAACCATCGGATATGAAACAAAGATCATTTCAGAAGTGGAAGTGACGACCAGGCAGTTGAACGAACTGAACATCACCCTTGAGGTAAAAGCCAAAACAGGAGATAATGTGGTAGTGACTGCCAAAACATCCACTGCCCGCAGGGAAACAGTAGCCTCCGCCATTTCTTTTCAAAAAAATACCAATACGGTAGCCTCGGTAATTTCAGCCGAAAGTATCCGCCGTTCTCCGGATAAAAATACCGGGGAGGTGATCAAACGTACACCCGGCGCCAGTTTACAGGAAGGAAAATTCATAATTGTACGGGGACTTGCCGACAGGTATAACCAGGCGATGCTGAATGGAATTTTGCTGACCAGCACTGAGCCGGATAGGAAAACATTCTCCTTTGACCTGATCCCCGCACCCATGATCGATAACATTGTTATCAATAAAGCGTTTGTTCCTGAATACCCGGGCGAATGGGCCGGTGGCCTGATACAGGTGAACACAAAAGACATCCCGGTCAAAAGTTTCCTGAATGTACAGGTAGGCCTGGGTTTTAACAGCGCCACAACCGGGAAGGATTTTTTCCGTGAAAAAAGAGGAAGCCTTGACTGGCTGGGTGTTGACGACGGGGCCAGGGCCCTTCCTTCGGCATTTCCGACCAAATACAATTTTGATACGATGTCCATAGCCCGTAAAACGGCGCTGGGCAAATCAATGGATAACAGGTGGGTTTCTGAAAAAACGACCGCATCTCCTAATGCCTCATTCCAGGCAAACGGGGGATTTACCAGCAAGGTCTTTGGTAAAAGTATCGGGGGAACTTTTGGTATCAACTATACAAAAACCAGCAACTACTTTAATAACCCCAACACGTTACCCATTCCTGACGCCACCACAGGCAAATTCACGAACGAGTATAACTTCACGGATAACATTTATGACCAGAATTCTTCAGCGGGTGCATTGGGAAGCCTGAGTATTCAGTTCAACCCCAAACACAAACTATCGCTCCGGTCACTGATCAATGTGAATACACTGAACCGGGTGCTGGAAAGAAACGGCGTGAATATCACCCGGACCGATTCCATCCTGGCGGGTTCAGAATTTACCTTCCGGCAAAATACTTTCTTTACAGGCCAGGTAGCAGGTGACCACAGCCTGTCAAAAAGCCTGAAGCTGAAATGGTATGGCGCTTTCAGTATCCTAGACGGGTATGTGCCTGACCAGCGCCGGATCTTATATTCAAAAGCCAACCCATCAGATCCGTTCAGGCTGGTGATCAGTAACTCACTCTCCCAGCAAAGCGGAAGCAGGGTTTATCAATCGTTGAGTGATTATATCTATACGGCCGGTGGTGACCTTAGTTATTCATTTGGCAAAGGCCAGTCCGTGAAAGCTGGTTATATGTTCCAGGTGAAAGACCGGCTGTACGATGCAAGATTGTTCTCCGTTTTTCTTCCCCGTGATAATGATGCACTCCGCCTGTTGCCCGCCGATAAAGTGTTTACGCCGGAAAATTTCGGGGACGGGTCAATCAACGGCTCACAGTTTGCTTTTGATGCCATCAAGGGAAAAACTTTCCGCTATATGGCCAATACGATACTGAATGCAGGGTTCCTGCAGTTTGATAACCAAATAGCTGAAAAATTAAGAATTGTGTGGGGCCTGCGGGTGGAACATTTTGATCAGCTGGTGGGCAGTGTTAAAGTTTGGGATGAAAGACATACCTATACAAAGGTGACCGATTATCTTCCTGGTATCAATGCAACCTACAAGGTCAATCAGAAAACCAATATCCGTATCTCCGGTTCACAAACAGTTATCCGCCCGGAACTGCGGGAACTGGCAGCGCTGAATATTTATGATTTTGAGCTGAATGCATCGGTGCAGGGAAACCCTTCTCTGAAAAGGACGAAAATTACTAACCTCGATCTGCGCTATGAATTGTATCCCCGTGCCGGCGAAACATTTTCCCTGGGAATATTCTATAAAGATTTTCAGAATGCGATTGAAGCGATATTCGAACCGGGTATCGGTGGCGCCAGCACATTCAATTACCGGAATGCCAAAAATGCCACAGCATTCGGTGCAGAACTGGAGTTACGCAAAAAATTAGATTTCGCTGATGCGTTGAAAAACTTTACTGTACAGGGTAACTTTTCTTATATAAAGAGTAAAGTAGAAGATACCGTACTGAAAATAGACCGTCCGTTACAGGGACAATCACCTTACCTGGTGAATATAGGAGTGATGTATGACCTCGAGAAAAAAGGATTTAATGCCACCATGCTTTTTAACCAGATCGGCTACCGGATCGCTAATGTGGGCAAGGTGGAAGACGGTTTCCCTGATATTTATGAAAGGGGCAGACCTGTTCTTGACCTGCAGCTGGCACAAAAAGTACTGAAGCGCAAGGGGGAGTTACGGCTGAACATTGCAGACCTGCTGAACCAGACCCGTTATTTCTATATGAACAACAGTACGGGGGATGAAGTGTACCAGAAATCAGCCGACCCATCCAGGTTCCGGAGGACATTCGGAACTACGTTTACACTCACATTCAACTATTCAATTTTATAAATAACTATCAAAAAATAAGCAGATGAAAAAGTACATTCTTGCAATGACCGCCTTTGCTGCAATTCTGGCCACAGGTTGCAGAAAAATTGAAACAGACGGCGAAAAGGAAATTGTAATTATCAATGGCGGCGGTGGCGGAACTGTCACCGGGCAAACGATCACCCTGCAGGGCCGTATCAATGCAGATACGATTCTCAGGAAGCAGAACACCTATATCCTTAAAGGGCTGGTGTATATGGTGGGCAACCATACCATGACCATTGAAGCAGGAACCATCATCAGGGGTTCATTTAGCGGATCGGATGTCGCAGCGCTGATAATCACAAGGGGTTCAAAGATCGTTGCACAGGGTACTCCTTCTGAACCTATTATTTTTACTTCTGCTTCACCCAACCCGCAATCAGGTGACTGGGGCGGTATAGTCATTTGTGGAAAAGCAAGTGTAAACACTTCTTTTGGCGGGACACCCAACACTATACAGGTAGAGGGGGGTGTTGATAATGCCAATGGCGACGGGCTCGGCGGCGGCGGGGCCACACCTGATGATAATGACAATTCCGGGGTGCTGAGCTTTGTCCGGATCGAGTTTGCAGGATATGCCTTCCAGCCGGATAAAGAGATCAACAGTCTTACCATGGCTGCTGTGGGCCGTGGCACCACGATCGACCATGTACAGGTGGTGTATGCAAAAGATGATGCCTATGAGTGGTTTGGAGGAACTGTAAACTGCAAATACCTCATTGCCCTGAAAACACAGGATGATGACTTTGATACGGATAACGGGTATAGCGGAAAAGTGCAGTTTGGTATCATCATCCGTGACTCATTGATCGCCGATATTTCCAATTCAGAGGCTTTTGAAAGTGATAACAACTCCGGGGGCACCACGGCAACGCCAAAAACAAGTGCTATTTTCACTAATATCACTGCAATAGGTCCTAAAGCTGCGTTGACAAATTTTGGCAGCAGCTTATTCAGGGGAGCAACACATATCAGAAGGAATACTGCCATATCAATATTTAACTCGGTATTCCTGGGCTGGCCAAGGGGGATCGAAGTAGATGCCACTACCGGCACTTCCACTGCCCTGAATATTGAAGACAGCAGCCTCCGGCTGAGAAATATTACGGTCGCGGGTTGTGGTACGAATACAAGATTCAGCGGTACAGCAGGGGCAACCATTACGAATGATGCCGCATTTACCAACTGGATAACCAACCCTTACTATAATAACGATTTTCTTGCTAACACATCAGATGTAAAAATGATACAGCCGTTTAACTATACCACACCGGACCCTACTCCTTTTGCTGGTTCAAATGGCAACCAGAAAATCCTGACCGGCGGCGGATTTACGGATACCAAATTTACCGGCGATACCTTCTTTGATAAGACCATTACTTTCCGTGGTGGTGTGGCTCCTGCCGGTGACCTGGCAAGCTGGTGGAGGGGCTGGACCAAGTGGAACTATTAATAAAAACTGAACAGGATAATTTTATAAAGAGACAGGTTAGAACCTGTCTTTTTTATATTAAAGAAGGAACAATAATTATTTGTCTAACTGGCCCGGTATATAGGCATAGGCCACTTCAAAGGGCTGGTGACGAAGGGAGGGCAACAGTTTGCCGATCTCAAGATCTGTTTTCTGCGGAGTGGGCTCACATACTGAATATTTTTCACCTTTATAAATAATGGACCTGCCACGCGGCTTATCAAACTTCACGGCAATGGTTACATGCTGCGGGTAGGTCAATACGATCATTGGCAGGTTATAAATCTCCTTTACCAAACAAAAAAACAAAGCAGCCCTGTCTTCGCAATCACTCTCCGGATAGAGCAGGGTTTGTTCAGGTGTCAGTCTTTTTTCACTGCCAAAGATCTCGGCATCCGGCTTAAACATAAAGGCATAGCGGGTAAAACGCATCAGGTAATCAACTCCACTTTTCACCGTCATCCCGCTGGTATTCTTCTTCAGCAGCGGTATCAGCGATCGGTAGGTTTCATTGCTGAGCGGGATATTGAAGTAAGAGGCATAGTCCACCACCGGGTAATTGGCGAAAATGGTCTTCACCTGGGGGTTTAACTTGATCTTGAACCGGTAATCATCCTGGTAATAGCTGAACTGAATGTCTTTCTCTTCGTAAGCGGCTGCTTTAAAGTCGGGCAGTCGGGTTATTTTATAGGAAAACGCTTTCCCGTCAGCAAGGACCGGAAGCGGAACCTCGGTGAATTTTTCTGTGTTAAAGTCAATATTGCTGCCATAGTCATGATAGTTCAGGCAAACGTACTGGTGTCCGTTTTTGGTGTAAAAGGGGATATTATAAATATTCTCATCACTTCTTACATAAAAAAGAATTTTATCACCGCCGATCTTTAGTGTGGCATCATAGCCCGAACGGGTGAGTAAGAACCACTTGTATAAAGTGTAGCGGTAATAGTTCTGGGCTTTGGGACTGATGCTGCCGGCTGTTTTCCGGATTAACTGGTAGAAAAGCCAGTCGTCCAGCTCTTTTTCGGCTTTGAAGTCCAGTAATGCCTGAACAACAGGCATATATTTCCCCGAACCGACGGATGCGGCAAAAGACTGGATGGCTTTTTCGGAAAGGGGGACATTAAATCCTACCACTAATGTCTTATCAGCTTCTAATAGTACCGGATCGCCAAAATAGTCAAAAGCTATTTGCTGTGTCGGCGATTGTGCAAGGCCAGCAGTTGCTGACAATAGCGAGGCTAACAGAAAGGATAATATGTGGCAACGGGTTTTCAAAGGCCATTTTGATAACATTAAAGCTACAAAAACTTAACAATAAAGTAATATTAATTTTTTGAGGACTAACAGAAAACCCTGATACGGTATCAATTTTTTGATAACCCTGAATTAATGTTGCTGTAATGACAACTTAACAATGGCGGCACATCTTTACACCAGTTCTTTTCCACTGCGCCTTTCAGCGGCGTTAGTAAGTAGTTACCGTCGGTTACGATTTTTCTCATGCAGTTCGCCACCCCGTGCAGGACAGGCCGGGGTGGCTTTTTTATTTTATACTTTCTCATCTTATAACATAACCGTAATCTTTTCATAAGGTCCGGGTCACACTTGTTTTCTTTTTTTGTAAAACCGTTACACATGAAAAGCATCTGGGCCTGTACCATTTTTTTAATGTTGTTTCCTGCAGACTATGAACACAAGACCAAGACCGTCCTGGTAAATGAAAAACAGCCGCAAACCCGTAATCTTTTCATTATTACCACCGATGGTTTCCGCTGGCAGGAGGTGTTTAATGGCGCTGATTCATCACTCCTGCACGACGATGCCGCCACCCGGGGAGCAGATATTCTACAGGCCATGTACTGGGCAAGCACACCGGATGAAAGAAGAAAAAAACTGCTGCCGTTCTTTTGGAACATCATTGGCAAAAAAGGGCAGCTATATGGCAATCGCCTTTATGGCAATAAAGTAAATACAGCTAATGCGTATGCAAAATCTTACCCCGTGTATAATGAAATATTTACAGGGAACACCGACCCGTTTATTTCATCCAACAGGAAACTCGCCAATCCCCATATCAATGTACTGGAATACCTGAATTCACTGCCGCAGTTCCGGAGCAAAGTGGTGGCTTTTTCATCATGGGATGTATTTCCGTTCATCCTGAATGAAGGAAGAAGCGCTATTCCGGTGAACAGCGGCTACGAAGACGCAGCTGCATCATCAGCAGAACAGCATTTCATTAATGCCGTTCAGGAAAAAGCGGTGTATGAAAAAACGGCCACCCGGATGGATGAGCTTACTTTTCTTACAGCAAAAGAATACATACGGGAGCACCACCCCAAAATCCTTTATCTCTCACTGGGCGAAACCGACGAATTTGCACACCAGGGCCGGTACGACCTGTACCTGCAGCAGGCCCATAAAGCGGACGGAATGATTGCAGAACTCTGGCACTTGGTGCAAACCACACCAGGATATAAGGACAATACTACTTTTATTATCACAACTGATCATGGCCGGGGCAACCGGCCGGGAAAATGGGCATCACACGGCAGTTTTATCCATGGTTCATCGCAGGTGTGGCTGGCAATCATAGGACCGGGCATTGCACCACTTGGAGAAATCAAAGAAGACAGGCAACTGTACCTGCGTCAGCTTGCCGCTACGATAGCCGGGTTGATGGGAGGGGAGTTTTGCAATAATGACGTAGCGGCCTTATCATTCCGCTGAATTTTATTTATTGCCTTATCTTTCCTGAAACTGAGCCAATGAAATTTCTAAGCGTCTTCTCACTGACCTTATTGTTGATTTCCTGCTCCCGCGGTGGTACTGTCAGTAAAAGACTCGCCGGCAGCGACAGCCTTGTCATCACCTTTAATGCGCCTAACAGCGATTCAGATATTAATATGATAAGTACTACGGAAACACAAGCCGTCCGAAAACTGGCCCGTTTCCTTGATGGCAAACCGGCAGCGCAGGATAAATGCGGGTTCGACGGGAACATGATCTTTTTCAAGAACGGGCAACAGGTTCTTCCCGTGGTATTCAAATACAGTGAGCCGGATTGTCGTCATTTTTTATTTGATATTGAAAATAAACTGACCAGCAGCAGCATGAGCAATGAAGCAGCTAGTTTTTTACAAAGCCTGGCCGAAGGCCGGGATTGGTATTAGGAAGCGACTCGCAGTATTACACTTCAGTTTCCCGGAAAGACAGTACGATGCTTTCATTGACGGGACTCACCCTCCGGTAACTAACTCCTGCTTTGTCCAGCATTGTTTTTGAAGCAATAAAAATATCATTGCCTGCGTATTTATCAGAGAGATAGATCACTTCTGTAATACCGGCCTGTATAATGGCTTTGGAACATTCGTTACAGGGGAACAAGGCGGTGTAGATCCGGCAACCATGCAGGTCCATCCCGATATTGTTCAGGATGGCATTCAGTTCTGCATGACATACATATGGATATTTGGTCTGCAGGAAATCACCCGTTTTGCCCCAGGGAAATTCATCATCATCACATCCGGCGGGTAAGCCGTTGTACCCTGCGCCTACGATCTTATTTTTATTGTTTACGATGCATGCACCCACCTGTGTGCCGGGGTCTTTGCTCCGCCGGGCCGACAAAAGGGCCACTCCCATAAAATATTCATCCCAGGAGATATAATCTTTTCGCTTTGTCATCAGTGAAAGGTAGGGCAAAAAATTAATCCCTTCTTGCCTCCAGTGTAAAGCCAACCGTAGTTCCTACAGCTTCGGTGCTGCGTACATGGATGGTTTGACCGTGGGCCTCTATGATGTGTTTGCAGATGGCCAGTCCAAGACCGCTGCCGCTTACATCAATGCTGCGGCCTTCGTCGGTGCGGTAAAAGCGTTCAAAGAGACGGGGCAGGTGCCGTTCAGCAATGCCAATGCCATCATCGCTTATCTCAATAAGGATATGCTTCCCGTCGGTCTTATACATGCTCGCAGTGATGTTGCCGCCCTGCTTCCCGTATTTAACGGAGTTTTCAATAAGATTGGTAAATACCTGGCGCAACTTTTCTTTGTCAGCAAACACTGTAAGCGGGGCCTCACATCCTTTTTTTATACCGCACTGTATATTATTTTCGTCTGCCTTGATGGATAAACTTTCAAACACATCTTTCACCAGGTCCTGTATCACAAAGTTTTCCCTGTATAATACCAGTTCGCCCCGTTCAAGACTGGATATCTCATCCAGGTCGTTCAGCAGGTGGGTAAGGCGGTCAACATTTTTTGCCGTCTTTTTGAGAAATTTTGTATTGACATCCGGATTGGCCAGTGCGCCGGACAGCAGTGTGTCCACATAACCCTGTATGGCAAATACGGGGGTTTTAAACTCATGGGAAAGGTTTTGCAGGAATTCCCGGCGAAACTGTTCATTCTGGCGCAGCAGTTGCAGCTCTTCTTCATTCTCCGCCGCCCAGGCTTCTACATCTTCCCGCACTTCATCAATGCTTTTTTGCGGCAGTACATATTTGTAAAAAGTTTCCTCCCGTTTGGTGGCTTTTGTTTTATTGATGAACTTATAAATGAGTTTTATTTTCCGGTAAATGAATCGTTCCAGTAAAAAGGATATCAGCAGATAGGCCCCGCCAAATAGAATGACAAATGAACCCACTGCCCACAACCAGCTCTTCTCCACAAAATAAACCAGCAAGCTCACCGGAATGGCGAGTACCAGCGCTGTAAAGGCTGAAAGCTGCCGGGGAGAAAGATTTTTAGTGGAGAACATAAGTAAAGGTACAAGGCACAAGGAACAAGTCGTAAACAACCGGAAAGCTTTAAAGTATAGAACACTCTTGTACCTTGTTCCTTGTGCCTTACGTCAGAGCTCAAATTTATACCCCACTCCTTTCACGGTTGTAATACAATCAACCCCCAGCTTCTGGCGGATCTTCCGGATATGCACATCAATGGTGCGGTCGCCAACGATTACATCATTACCCCATACCTGGTTCAGTATTTCATTGCGGAGAAAAACCCGGCCGGGTTTCAGTGCCAGTAAATACAGCAGCTCAAATTCTTTTTTAGCCAGCACTATTTCCTGTTCACCCACCTTTACGATGAAGCGTTCCGGGTCAATGGTCATGTTCTCAATGGTCAGTATCCGGGCCTCGGTCTTGTTCAGCCGGCGGAAAAGCGCATTCACCCGGCTCAGGAAAACTTTCGGACTGATGGGCTTGCTCACATAATCATCGGCGCCGGTCTCCAGCCCCTTGATCTGTGTGCCTTCATCATTGACAGCGGTAAGGAATATGATCAGCGTTTCTTTGAAGGCGGGCTGTGAACGAAGCAACTGGCAAACTTCCACCCCGGTTTTTTTTGGCATCATCACATCTAATATTACCAGGTCGGGCTGGGTGCGGCGGGCTTTTTCCAGCGCTTCATCGCCGTCTTTGGCAGTCACCACCTCGTACCCTTCATTAGCGAGGTTATATTTCAGGATTTCTAGGATGTCCGGTTCATCGTCAGCTATCAGCACTTTCCGGGCTTTGGTTTCCATGCAGCCAAAAGTTTGCGCAAACCTAAAGGTAAAATGGTTGGCCTGAAAATTTCAAGACAGTCGTTTACAGAGACTTAATGAAAACTTAATCCAATCGGGTTCACGGCAGGGCCGGGATTTTTTTTTACAGGGACCAATACAGCTTTATAGACTGTAAATCCGTCTGTATCAATACTGAAACCCGGAAATAAGCCATTTAAGCTATGCTTAGTAACTTTGGCCTTCCTTCTCATGACAGCTACCACCCGACATATTGCATTTCTCGCCTGTTTTCTTGTCGCTCTGTTTACTGCCAGTGCCCAAACCTCTATTGGCATACCCGGGGTCAGTGATAAAGGATGCAAGCCCCCCAAAAGCAGAGAACTGTTTCATGATTATATTGATGCGCAGCAAAAAAACATCCTGAAATCGGACGGTAATGCAGACGAACTTTTTGCCCCCTCTTCCAACGAAGAGATAAATTTCCAGCTTACAAGGACAGCCCGGCAAAAGATTGACGATCTGCAGTGCGGCATAGAAGCCGACAGCACCCTGAAAGACCAGGTGAAAGTGAAATACCTGCGGGGAATTGACTATCTGCTGAAATTCTTTGTCAGCAATATCAGTGCCCGCAGGGTGAGCCCTTACATCCTGCCTGATATTGTGAATGCCTACGGAAAATGTGTACAGAACGATAAGCAGGGCCTGTCCATCGAGAGCATCATCAGCAGCCTGTCGTATGAAAGCGGCTACTCTGTTATCAAAGCAGATAATTCCACGTTTGAAAAAAACCCAGGTTACAAAGCCAGCCAGGATGCCGTGGTTCTGAAATACTGCGGGCTGTACCCGGATAAAATATTTGCCACCCTGAGCCGTAATCCCGATGTGCCTTTTGCTGACAGCTTAGTGAGAGCTGTGGCGCAGCGGTATCCAAAACAATTATATGATTATGCGCAGGCTGGTAATAAGCTGGGGAATATCATCCGCAGCATCACAGATGATAAGTTTATAAAGACCGTAGTACGGATGGCCCGCAGCAAAGACGGACAGCAGTATTTCTGTTTCCTGGATAATATCATGAATGATAAGCTAAGTTTTGAGGAGATTGATGCAGCCAAGGGCGACTCTGTACAATATTATAAACTGCTGGTGAAAACAAGAATGGATTATGCAAAACGGCTGCTGGACAAGGATACAGCTTTTGAATTTGTAACACTGACGGAAAGGCTGGAGCGAAAGGCCAAAGAAAATTTTGTGAATATTATTAACGCCCTGCATGATGTAGGAAACACGGATGTACGGTTCCGTTCTATTCAGTCGCTTACTCCTGAAGAGTTGTATTACCTCGCCGTTTCGACAGACGGGTCTATTTATACTTCCAGTTTTGTAAAAGGGGTTTATCCGCTGATGATGAAAAAGAACAACAACCGGGGCGATTCGCTGCTGCTCTCGCTGAACTTTGACCGGTACAGGAAGTTTATCAAGATGTGTGCAGGGTTTAATACATTAGATGATTTCCTGGCTACTTTTCCGCCAAAGAAAAACCCCGATGATGAAAGCGATGCAGAAAAACTAATGAAAGCTTTTGTAGGCCGGCTGGAAGCCGGCAATGGCACTGAAGACGGGGTGGATGTGGCGGACTCTTATGCAAGCATAGCTGAAACCCTGAAACCACTGGCTGTGGAAATGCTGAAGAACATTCAGCTGAACTATAATAGAACCAAAGCTGCTGCCAGCAAGCGGGGAGTTGTTATTTATAATATCCTGAATAAGCTCTTTCTCTCGGCAGACAGCACACAAAAAATTGACCTGACAAAAGAGTTGGGTATTCCGCCAGTGTATGAAGTTCCTTATACAGCGCTGTCAGATGATACAGGAAGTGTTGCGGTGCAGTTATTTATTTATGGGGATAAAGATGGCAGGGGTGTGTTCCCCGGGCTTGTCAGCATGTTCAGCAACGCCAACTGGAAAATTGACGGCAGCAATAAACAATGGGTGACCATCACTGCTGCTAAAGGCAAACCGGTTTCATTATATATGAACAGGCCGCTGCCCGAGGAAACCAATGAAGATGCCATGGCACAAAAAGCCCTGGGTGATTATTTAGCAACGAACAACATTACACCAACGGTAACCATCAACAGGGGACACAGCTACAATGCGCCTTATACAATTGAACAGATGTCCGTTGCATCAAAAATTGTGTTTATGGGTTCCTGCGGCGGATACCGGATGATACATGACATACTGGAAAAAGCGCCGGATGCACATATCATCGGAACCAAGCAAATTGCTGATGCACCGGTTAATAATCCGTTTCTCCGGCTGATTATGGAAAAACTGAGAACCGGCAGCAATATTGAATGGATCCCATTCTGGACAGAACTGGGCAAAATGGCCACAGACCCGATTTTTGCCGACTATGTGCCCCCGCACAAAAACCTTGGGGCCTTATTCATCAAAGCTTATAAAAAAGCAATGGAACAATAGCCGGATAACGCTTGTGCTGCCGTTCACCCGCAATTCCTTTCCATCTTTGAAACGTTGACTTAGATTTGCTGCTCCTTTAATCACTTAGTTTGTCAGAACCCAAAAAGACTTTTTTTGATTTTGCCTTGTTACGAAGGGTATTTCGCTATGCCGCCCCGTATAAGAAAAAGTTTTACCTGTCCGTAGCATTGGCCATCCTGCTTGCTGTTATCACACCGGTGAGGCCTTTTCTTATTCAGCTTACTGTGAATAGGTACATTGCCGATGAAGCGGTGGCGATGCTTATTAATATTACTATCATTCAAATCGGGCTGATCATCATTGAAACAGCCATGCGGTTCCTTTTTTCCTTTACCACGGCCACACTGGGGCAGTCGGTGGTGAAGGATTTGCGGGTACAGACCTATAAAAAAATAATGGGGCTTAATCTCAGCCAGTTTGACCGCACCCCTATCGGCACCCTCACCACCCGGACGATCAATGACATTGAATCCATCAATGATATTTTTTCCGACGGGCTCGTACCTATCATCGCCGACCTGCTCTCTATCTTCTGTGTGCTGGGCTATATGCTTTGGGCAGACTGGCAACTGACCCTGGTTGCGCTGATCCCTTTTCCCATTATCATTATTGCCACTTATTATTTCAAGGAAAGTATTAACCGGTCATTTTTTAAAGTGCGGAATGCTGTGGCGGCGCTGAATGCTTTTGTGCAGGAGCATCTTACCGGAATGTCCATTGTGCAGGCTTTTGCATCGGAAAAAAAAGAATTTGAAAAATTTAAGAGAATAAACAAGGAACACCGCAATGCGAACATCAAAGCCATTTTTGCCTATTCTGTTTTTTTCCCGGTGGTGGAAATTGTGCTGGCCTTGTCCATCGGCCTGATTGTCTGGTACGGGGCAGGGCAACGGGCAGAAGCAGGGACAATCGTTTCATTCATCCTTTGTTTGAACTTATTGTTCCGCCCGCTGCGGGTAATTGCGGATAAGTTCAATGTACTTCAGATGGGTATCATTGCCAGCGAGAGGGTTTTTAAGGTGCTGGACAATGATGACTATGCAGACGATAACGGCGTTCATGCACCTGAAAACATACGGGGTAAAATTGATTTCGAAAATGTATGGTTTGCATACAACAGTGAACACTATGTCTTAAAAGATGTTTCCTTTCAGGCAAAGCCCGGAGAAACGATAGCTATTGTCGGGCATACCGGCAGCGGCAAAACCACCATCATCAGTTTGCTGAACAGGCTATATCATACTCAGAAAGGGGCAATCAAAATTGATGATGTAAATATTGAAGAATACCGGCTGGATCATTTGCGGAAAAATATCGGTGTGGTGCTGCAGGATGTATTCCTGTTTTCCGGTTCGGTGATGGATAATATTACACTGCGAAACCCCGGCATAACAAAGGAGCAGGTCATAGAAGCCGCTAAGATGATTGATATGCATGACTTCATCATGCGCCTGCCGGGCGGCTATGATTATCATGTGATGGAGCGGGGCGCCACTTTATCGCTGGGCCAGCGGCAATTGCTTTCTTTCATCCGGGCTATTTTGTACAACCCCTCCATATTAATACTGGATGAGGCTACTTCCTCCGTTGACACAGAAAGTGAAATGCTGATACAGCATGCCATTGATAAGCTCATTAAAGGAAGGACATCTGTGGTGATAGCCCACCGCCTTTCCACCATCCGAAAAGCAGGCAGAATAATAGTGCTGGACAAAGGAGAAGTAAAGGAATCCGGCACTCATGAAGAGCTCTTGCAAAAAGGAGGCCTTTACAGCAAACTGCATGAAATGCAGTTTGAAAATACAGCTGCCATGATCAGTTGATTCTCCTATGCCAGCACCCTGATAATCAGGGCATATTACTTCGGCTGAATCTGCTTCCAC
>JBQTHS010000181.1:0-5473 GCA_052389635.1 Bacteroidota bacterium
TTTCCTTGTATTCAAATGCATTCTGAGCCATTCCTTTCCAGCCTACAATATCATGCTGGTTCAGCACATTTCCTTCCAGCGCAGGTTTGCAAAAAAAGACGGAAACCACCAGGAAAATAACAACCGCAAGGAGATGGGGAAGGGCTTTTTTCAGCAGGGGATTTTTCATTCTTATCCGGGTTAATTAAGGTGCCAAAATAATGCTATTTTAGACTAAAATCCCGATGCGCTGGCTTTTATTTTTGTCAAGACTGGCCTTTATCTGCGGCCTGTTTTTTTTATTGAGCCTCTCCCTGCTCAAGTGGGATTGGATAAAAGATGAAAGCCTTGTGTCCACCATCATCACCATCGGATTTTTTATGGGGATGATTATAGTACCGGTTACTTTACTCTGTTATCTTGTATTGTGGCTGGCAAGGAAAAAACCGGCTTCCATTGTCCCCCCCTGGCTTATTGCCGGAAACATCATCATGATGCTGTGCCTGCTGGGCTATATTTTTTACGCAAACTATATCTACTCACAAATTGACCTATGATCAAAACTATCATTCATAACAAACCAACACGGTTGTTTATTATCCTCGCCGGAATTTTCCTTACCAATGCACTGATCGCCGAGTTCATCGGGGTAAAAATATTTTCACTGGAATCAACATTAGGATGGAAGCCTGCGGAAATACATTTGTTGGGGGGGACTTATTCTTTTAACCTTACCTGCGGCGTCTTGCTTTGGCCCGTTGTTTTTGTGATGACGGATATCATCAACGAGTATTATGGGATGAAAGGAGTGAGGTTCCTGAGCTGGATGACAATCTGCTTAATCGCTTTCGGCTTCCTGATAGTATTTGGCGCTATACAAACATCACCCAACGCATGGTGGATTACCAGCAAGCAGGAGACTGGCATTGAGAATATGAGTACAGCTTTTAACGGAATCTACGGGCAGGGGCTGGGTATTATCATTGCTTCGATGACTGCATTTCTTGTAGCACAATTAATAGATGTTTTCGTTTTTCATAAGATCAAGAAAATGACCGGGGAGAAAAAGATCTGGCTGCGGGCCACTGGTTCCACAGTCATCTCTCAGTTGATTGACAGCTTTGTGGTGCTGCTCATCGCTTTTTATGTGTACCCTAAATTAGTAGCAGGGCAGGGACAGCCATGGCCATTTGACCAGCTAATTGCTATCTGCATCGTCAACTATATCTATAAGTTTATTGTTGCCTTGCTGCTGACCCCCGTCATTTATCTTGTTCATAACCGCATTGAAAAATACCTGGGGCATGAACAGGCCGCGGCCATGAAGAAAGCAGCGATGGGAGAGGGGAGTTAGTAGTTGGTAGGCAATAGGCAATAGACAATAGACAATAGGCAATAGGCAATAGGTTCTCCCCACTAGCCACTCACCACTACCCAATACTTTCTTTTATCATGTTTGTAACGATCTTATCAATAGGAAGGGTAACGCTTTCATCGGAAAAATCATTCCAATCAATGAAACGGAAGGTCTCGGTTTCGCCGGTTGCTGCATACACTTTCATCTGTTGTTCATCAAAATCAAAGGGCCTTGTTCTGATGAGTGCGGTAATGGGTTCCAGCGCTTTGACAAAATAATAAATGGAAATGATCTGGTGCTGCGGGTTGAAAGCCGAAAGCTGGAAATAATCAGTAGTGTAGATATGTTCGCCCACTTCCACATCCAGGTTCATTTCTTCTTTGAACTCCCTTATCAGGCAATTCCTTGTGCCTTCGCCAAACTCCAGTCCCCCGCCGGGAAACTTGGTATAATAATTTCCCCTGATAAATTCATCACTGACCAGTACCTGTTTGCTTTCGTTGATAAGAACCCCGTAAACTCTCAGGTTAAACATGCTCTTTAAAATATTTTCTTCCGGAAGAAATACCAGCCTATGATCAGTGCGATACCCAGCGAAAGGAATGCAACAATATAAAAGGCATAGCTGGAGCGTTCAAAGCCGCTCGGGACATTCATGCCGAATAAGCTGGCTATTAAAACAGGGAAAGTGAGAACGATAGTGATGACGGCAAGTCTTTTCAGTACCTGGTTCTGGTTATTGGCAATAATGCTGGCAAAAGCATCCAGTGTGCTGCTGAGGATATTGGTATAGATATTCGCCATTTCAAGGCCCTGGGAGGTATCTACAATAAGGTCTTCAAGAAATTCCTTTTCGTCCTCATTCAGGTTCAGGAAATTGGTACGCACAATTTTCATCATCAGCATTTCATTCGACTTCAGGGCTGTTACAAAATACACCAGGCTTTTCTGGATTTTCATCAGCTCCAGCAATTCTTCATTACGGCTGCTGGCATACAATTTTTGTTCCATCAGGTTGCGGCGCTGGTTGATCTCCTTCAGGTATTGCATGTATGCCTGTGTTACCTTTTCGAATACTTTCAGCACCATCATGCTCTTTTTCCCGGTATCCCGGTTGGGAAAAGTGTTCAGGAATTTTTTAATGGCCGGGTTGTCAAATGAATTGACCGTTACAATCTGGTTATGCGTAAGAATGATGCAAATGGGGATGGTGATGTAGTAAGCATCACTTTCATTAAAAGAATTGTTTTCGGTAGGGGTCTTGATGACAATCAGCTTTACATTATCATCTTCCTCGAAACGGCTTCTTTCATCAATATCCAGTGAGTCAGTAAGAAAATCAACCGGAATTTCAAGGCTCTCTGCCAATTCAGAAAATTCTTCCTGCTTCAATGGAGGCGATACATTCACCCATGCACCCGTTTCAGGGTTGTCTATCTCTACTGTTTGCTGGTTGATATTCTTAAAGTACTGAATCACGGCGGTAAAGGTAAGGGAAGGAGGGGTGAGTCGTGAGTTGGGAGTCCGGAGTCGTTAGTCAGGGACAGCTATTTTTTGGATAGATCCCAAGTGATGGTAGGTATGATGAATGGTAAAATAACAAAGTTCCCGCAAAGTGATTTTTCCCAACAAAGGGTGAGGGGCAATATACTGGTCAGGCTGAGGTTCTTTCCAGTTCTTTTGCAATGCCTCTTCAAAACGTTGCATGGATTTTGTAAAACTGCCCAGCATTTTTTCTTTTCTAAAAGAAGCGGGGACCGGTTTGGGAATATACCGGCCACTGGCCCGGCCTCCCTGCTCTAATTTCAGTTTGTACTTTGCTACCAGTTCATCATAAGTTCGGGAAGGGCGGTTGGGTTTTCCGCCAACTATCCGCACCATAAATTTGGGAAGGGTGAATGCAAGCCGGGCTGTGTCGGTAGCAGTTATCAGGTGTTTTACCTGCTGTGCTGCTGACCATTTTTCACCAGGCTGATAAAAGAATTGCTCATTGCTGAGAGCGGAACAATAGCTGGTGAAATCAGCAGCAGCCTGACCGAGCCGGTATTTTATTTCCGCTATTGACAAATTCCCGGTCATTGTATTTCAACTGTGCCTTCAAATACCTTTTCAGCGGGGCCGCAGAGCCAGATATTTTCATAGCGGTTGTCATCTACCCGGTCAAATTCAACACTGATATGGCCACCGAGGGTTTTTACTTCCACTTCATTAAAGCCGTTTTCATTATGATAGCAAACCAGTGCAGCAGCCGTAACACCCGTTCCGCAGGAAAAAGTTTCATCTTCAACTCCCCTTTCAAAACTGCGGACAATTATTTTATCAGGCTCATCTAACTGTTCCACAAAGTTCACATTGATGCCTTCTTCTTCAAACTCTTTACTGTGTCTTATCTCATATCCTTTTTTGTACACATCCATTTCCATTACATCTGATACCAGCTTTACATAATGCGGCGAGCCGGTGTCCAGCAGAAAATCGTTATGAAATTTGCGGATGCCCTTCACATCTTTCATTTTCAGCGATACGATGCCGTCCGTGTCAATCTCTGCCTCATGTGCACCGTCTGATGCAAGGAACCTGTAAAGTTCCCGGTGAAGGCCAAGCTGGTAGGCAAACCTGACCATGCAACGGCCGCCGTTACCACACATGCTGCCTTCCCGTCCGTCGGCATTATAATATTTCATTTCAAAATCAAAGCCTGCTTTTTCATTTAAAAGCATGAGACCATCAGCGCCAATGCCAAAGCGCCTGTCGCAGAGCTTATGTACCTGCTCTTTGGTTAAGGAAGAGTATTCGTTTTTTCTGTTGTCAGCCAGAATAAAATCATTACCGGTGCCCTGGTATTTATAGAAATGAAGTTTCATGAGATGTTGTCTGAAAATATTTGAATGAATTTTTTTATAAGATTTTCCACAGCAGCCTTACCGTCCTTTGAGAATTCTTTCTTCACCCGGTTGGCCACAATGGCATTTACGGCAAGACAGTGGTGGCCCAGCAATTTGCCCAACCCATAAATGGCCGAAGTTTCCATCTCAAAATTAGTGATACGATGCCGGCCAAAGCGAAAATCAGTCAGCCGGTTGATCAATTCCGGGTTCCTGATACCCAGCCGCAGTATCCGCCCCTGCGGGCCATAAAAACCGGGACAGGTAACGGTGATGCCCTGGTGAAAGCCCTGTACAAAATGCTTGATAAGCGAAGCTGCCCCGCTGCTGATGTAGGGATTACCTATTTGCCCGTGTATCTGTGTATGCGTAACAAAGGAATGCAGCAGTTCTTTCTCCTGCTCATTTTGCTCATGCCGGTAAAAATTGAGCAGGTTATCAACACCAAGGCCATGCGTGGATGCCACAAAACTGTCAACCGGGATATCCGCCTGCAAAGAACCCGAAGTGCCGATACGGATGATATTGATAGATCTCAGTTGCTTTTTTATTTCCCTTGTTTCAAAATCAATATTGACCAGCGCATCCAGTTCGTTGATGACAATATCTATATTATCCGGGCCAATGCCGGATGATAATACAGTGATCCTTTTCTTACCCACATAGCCGGTATGAGAAATAAACTCCCGGTGCTGCCTTTTTACTTCAACACTGTCAAAATATTTGCTCAATTCTTTTACCCGGTCAGGATCGCCAACAGTGATAACCGTTCCGGCTATTTCATCGGGCCGCAGGTCAAGATGATAAACAGCACCGCGGGGATTAATGATTAATTCTGATTCTGCTATCCGGCTCATAGTAAGAGTTTAACGATAAGGTTTTTGGACAAAAAACGTATATTTGTCCGCTGTCAGGTTCTCCGGAGGAGTCCTCACGGACAAATCCAATCCGATAAATATCGGGACTAAATTTTGAAATCTGAAATTGGAATGGTCCTTTGTCCGCCAGCCGGCGGATCAGTTCTTGAAAGAAAGTTATTGTATAAATAAATGGTCCTTTGGCCGAGTGGTTAGGCTCAGCTCTGCAAAAGCTGCTACAGCGGTTCGAATCCGCTAGGGACCTCAAAAAGAGGCTGTCTCAAAAGGGAGTAAAAAAGTATCACAACGAACACAAAGAAGGCACAACGGACACAAAGACTATTAATATTAAAGGCTATTTGCGTTGTGCTCTTAGTGTTTTCTTAGTGTTCGTT
>JBQTHS010000182.1:0-13303 GCA_052389635.1 Bacteroidota bacterium
GGGCTTGGCGCAGTTTTGTAGCGGCCAGGCGACGACAGGAGCCTGGTGAAGCTACAAAACAAGCCTGACATCCGGATGAACCGCTACGAAATTGCGCCAAACCCAATGATGGCGGACAGTGGCATAAAAGTTCAGTTCCCCGGATGTCATGCCCCGATCCGATGGACAGACCCGATAGCTATCGGGTTAAGAATGACATAGCCTTTGCAGGTTGAATGAATTTGCAAAAGATAAAGGGAATGATTTTAATTGAATGAAAGTCAAAGGCGGTCATTCGTGGCCGCCAATACTGTGCAAAGAAAATGCAGAGTGTGCTATGCGGCCATTTCTGTCCATCTCATAAATATACGCCACTCCTTGTACAAAAAGGTATTGATTAACAGCGCAGATTTATACAAGGGTTCTATATCTCCTTTACCTTACCCGCCCTATTTTCCACCGGGCTTAGTTTATAACCTTCTTTACGCAGCAGTTCAATTACTCCCTTTTCACCGGGCAGGTGGCCGGCGCCTACGGCAATCACCAAAGATTTTTCTTTCAGCAGGGTTTTTAATTTCTCTACCCAGTTGCGGTTGCGGTTGTACAACAACAGGTCCTCGTACTGGAGCATACCGTCATCGCTTTTGGCTATCATTTCGCTGAGCTTTGTGAGGTCCTGCTCTTTGTAAGCCTGCATCATTTTTTTAAACTCTTCATCTGCCTTACTGTCGTTGTCTCCACCGGCTGCAATGCCTTTGTATAATTCCTTTGCCTGCACCTTATAGGGTATGCTGTCAAATACAGCCATCTGGTAGGCCATGGTCTCCAGCCCGTCAATTTTTTTACCGTGTTTTTTTGCCTCTTCCATTATCAGTTGTTCCATGGCCACCTGCTCATCACAAACCAGGGTTGATTCCATCAGCAGGGAAGATGCCACCAGCGGTTTGTATGTTTCCAAAACAGAAAACGGCAGCATCGTAACTTTTTCTTCAAAGAAGGCCTTGGTCAATTTATATTCTTCGGGTGTGAGCAGGTCGGCCAGGGTGGTGTCGTTCTTCATCTTCATTTTCGTCATGATGCCCAGCAGCTCAAAAAGATTGTCCATATCCAGCTCGAGGTAAACCCGGTCGGCATTTTTAATGGCCTTCACCATGTTATTACTCAGAAAGGCATCCTCTTTGCAAAGCATGTGGATAGTTCCAAAAAGATAAGAGGGCTTTTCAATGCCATTGCCGCTTATTTTCCAAAGCATGCTGTTGTTTTCTTTTTGGGCAGCAGCCGAAAGGGTAACCAGTCCAAGAAGGAGTACCGCACTGAGTCGTTTCATCGGAAGAAAATTTTATGCAAGTTAGGAAATGCTTGCCCAACGAAGCTTTAGCGTAGTTGGGTCAATGGTGAATAGTGAATAGGATATCAGATGACAAAAATCTTTCCAGACAGAGATTTGTGACGGAGTGGCAGGTTGCTTCCAGTCCCCACCCCTCGCAAATTCTGATTTGAGAAATTTTCCGCTTCCCCTCTCCGAAGGGAGATGGAAGTGAGTTCACTTCGCACAAACGATGTTGGTGAGGGGGTGAGGTCTGGATAGTTTCAATAAAACACTTCGTCCCAATACCGGGAGAATTTTGTACCCCATTTCACCTGCAATTCTCCCGGGGTGATGGGCAAACCCAGTTCCTGCTTCACCGCCAGTACCGGCAGGTTGATGCCGGCACCCAGTCCGGCAGAGATGCTCCCCTGCACACGGGGGTTTATTTCAAGAATTAAAAACTGCCCGGCGGCAAATCTTTTTACCTGTATGCCTATATTACCGTGGAGTTGCAGTTCTTTGATAATCTGTGTGCAATAGGCAATGATGTTATCGTCTTTTACAAATTCCCCTTCCACGCTGATGCCGTTGATCATTCTTTTGCGCAGGCGGGGCGCAACCAGGACCGGCTCCCCATGATTAGCGAGACAGTCCACTGAGTATTCATCACCCGGCAAATATTCAATGACCAATAATTCCGGGAAAATGCCGGAGGCAAGAATGCGAACGGCATCTTTCACTGAGATGTAAACAGAAAATGGCTTATGGTTCAATAACAAATCCAGTTCATTCATCTGCTCACTGATGATGCGGAAGCCGCGGCTGCCATTGGATACGGATGGTTTAAAGCAGACAGGATTACCCGGATAACCAAGTTCAGTAACTGCTTCTTTGAACTGTGCAACCGTTTCAACAACTCTGAAAGCAGGGACGGCTATCCCACGCCATTGCAGGAATTCATAGAGGCGGCTTTTGTTGTTGGCTATTTCCAGCGAAGCGGGTGCTGAGACCGGCAGTTTTATTCCCGCTTTTGCAAATGCTTCCTTTTGCTGTGAAAGGGGAATCAGTTCTTTTGTCACCAGCGGAAGTATAATGTGTATGCCATGTTGTTGGCAAAGCGACAAAACGGCTTTCGCAAAAGACGGGTCAGCCGCAAGAGGGATAGTATGAAAATCATCAGCCAAAAATTTCCCGGTGGCATTGGGGTTGGCGTCAGCCACAGTGACATGAAATGTTTTCTCCTTCCGCAGGCACCTGATGATGCCGGCCGCACCGGGTGCGCCGCCGCCGGTCATTAAAATGTTGATGGCCATTTTAGTCACATGTTAAATGTAAAATGTAAAATGGAGAATCTAAAATGTAAATCAGTTTACAACTGCTTCTTCTCCATACAGCTGGTCCCTAAACTTCAGCGAAGGGGAAGGAATAAATGCACCGATACCCAGGCTGTTCCATTTTTCATCCACCACTTTAATCGTTTCATCATCCGCCACTATAATATTCGGCCAGTCACGGTGGAAGTTATCAAACTCTTTTGTCTTTCTTGTACCATCAAGGCCCATACAGGCTGTGTACTGGTTTTGCTTCGTCTCTCGCAATGGTTGATTGGTTAATTGGTTAATTGGGCGTTTACAGAGGTGATTGTCCCTCTTTGGATCGAGGTTGTTGCACAAACGCCAAAGGGCAGTTGGAAGGTCATTGGCATCAACGGTATGTTCTACGTACAGTATCATTTTTATTCCAGCTGCTTCGGGTAAAGCACATATTTGTTCATGCAATTCTTTGATATGCCCTTTCCTGTTTTTCTTTACAGAAATGATCAAACAGGGGATTTCGTTTTTCAGCAGCGAAGAGTTAACAGCCGCAATCTCTGCAAACCTGTTCTTTAGGACTGCTTCAATGACTCCTGACTCCCGACTCCCGACTCCTGACTCATAACCGTCGTCCGTCTCTTCAGGAAATTTAGCCGTACCATCAATGCACATCTTGCCGCCAAAGCCCAGCTTACTGCAACTATGGTCCAGCACATCCATCGGCCCGGTAGAGAAATAAATATCTGTGGCGGGGTTCAGGTTATTAAAAACATACCGGGTCAGCGATTCATAATCCTGGATTTTTACCCCATCACCGGCCAGCACCAGTATCTTATTAAACATCATCTGCCCCGCCCCCCACATGGCATTCATCACTTTTTGTCCCTGCCCTGCATAATCCTTATTGATCTTTGTGATAACAAGGTTATGAAAAACTCCTTCCACCGGCATATCCATATCAACAATCTCGGGCACCATTGTCATTTTTATCGGGGCAAGAAAAATTCTTTCTGTCGCCTTTCCCAACCAGGCATCTTCCTGCGGGGGAATCCCGACAATCGTTGCCGGGTAAACAGGATTTTTTTTATGGGTAATGGCTGTAATATGAAAACGGGGATACCAGTCCGGTAACGAATAATAACCGGTATGATCGCCAAAGGGACCTTCCCATATCAGTTCATCAGTTGGGTCCACATAACCTTCAATGATAAAATCAGCATCGGCGGGAACTTCCACACCCGGTTGCGATATGCACTTTACCAGTTCCACTTTTTTCTTCCGCAGGAAACCAGCAAGCATATACTCATCCACATTTTCCGGCAGCGGCGCAGTGGCTGAATAAGCATACACCGGGTCGCCACCGAGGGCTACTGCAACCGGCATTCGCTTATTCAGCTTTTTGTACTCAGCAAAATGTCTGGCAGAAACCTTATGCTTGTGCCAGTGCATACCTGTAAGTGTGGGGCCGAACACCTGCATACGGTACATACCTACATTACGGTTATTGGTATTCGGGTCTTTGGTGTGAATGACGGGCAGCGTAACAAAAGGCCCGCCATCTTTTGGCCAGCAGGTGATAACGGGGAGTTTTGTAATATCTGGGGAGGCCATCACCACTTCCTGGCACTCTCCTCTCCCTTTTTTCACTTTAGGCATCCAACTGGCAAACTGGCTGAGCTTTGGCAGCAATTTTAATTTGTCAATAATGCCTTCTTTCGGTGATGATAAAAGATGGAAGAGATCTTCGATTTCTTTGGCCACATCATCGAGGTGATTTACACCCAGCGCCATGCACATTCTTCTTTCGCTTCCGTAGGCATTCATCAGCACCGGGAAATCATAGCCGGTGTTTTCAAACAACAATGCTTTACCGCCGCCGGGCTCTTTGCTGACCCGGTCTGTTATTTCGGCCATTTCCAGTTTTGGATTCACACAGGTCTTTATCCGGATAAGTTCTCCGGCTTTTTCCAATGCGTCAATAAACTGCTGCTGATCTTTCCAGGCCATGATTGTATTTCGCTTCGCAAAGGTACAACAAGGGCCGGTCCGAAAGGACTCCTTCGGAGCAAAGGGGGAAGACGATAAGAAAAACAAGTTGTAAGCCAGGCTTTGCCGCCTTACCGTCTTACCGGCAATTTTTGAAACCGGTACACCAATAGTGATTATCAGAAACGATTGGGACAACGCTGGCTTGATACTGATTTGTTGCTTTTGAACAAGCCGCCGGGGGTATTTAGTTTGAATTCCATTGTTAATCCAAAGAAATAGTACCAGTCCATTTCAGACGGCGTACCCCTTTGCTCACCATGACCGGGAAAAAGCGTACGACCATTGGGCAATTCATCTTCCCGGAAAGAGAGTTCTACTGCTTTGGCGCCTTTGGCCTGCAGCAGTACATTCCTGTCAACATAGTGTGAGCTTACATCATCTACATAATCGGTAAATGTTTTCCGCTGGCTGAGTTCAATGCCCAAACTGAAGCCATCTGAAACAGCAAACTTTAATCCTCCGCCAAATGGCAAGGCAATCTGCGTGAGGTTGTAAGGTTTTTGAGTGGGGTATTGCGGCAGCCCCTGCCCTTCGGTGCTGAGCGGTTTCAGGTAAGTTTTCACTCCGCTGTTGTCATTTGTCCAAGGATTGAAATGAAAAACAGCAATACCTCCGTATAAATATGGAGTGAATTTTTTGGCGGAAATACCCAGCACGGACACCTCTAACCCTATGTACGCTTCTTTAATATCCGTGGTGAAGCTGAGGTTGCGGGGTTTCAGATAATCCCGGTTCCATTTATCAGCGGCTTCTATTTTTCCCGCCATCACTCCTGCCCTCGCAGTAAACCAGCGGTTAAGTGGTTTGCGGATAAGTAAACCTCCTGCAAAATTTGAATGGGCGAACCTCAAGCTGTTGGGATTCAAATCACCATGATAATTGACGGCGCCTGTAAAAAGGGAAAGGGTCGTTGATTTGTCCAGTTCCTGGGCGGATGCTGATGAACAGAACAGCAATGCAATTATCGTTGCGGATACGAACAGGTTTTTCACAGGATCCGTTTTAAACAGAAATGGGTACTCTGCCTGTAAACGGAACGGATGAAGGCAATTGTATTAACGGCAACGTAAAACTGGCCTGTTACTGGAGTTTAACGATTCCGCTTATCGTAAAACTCCCTGACTGATTTTTATTTGCTGAAAAGACCGGTGTACGTAATTCCCAGCCCCGGCTCCCCTGAATAACTGATCTTTCCGAAATCATATCCGATCCCTGTTGCCAGGTCTTCTTCCAGCAGCAATGGCCCGTCCATATCCACATGATCAATAAATGGCAGCAGGTGGGCAATGGCGGCAGAACCAATGGTGGATTCATTCATGCAGCCGATCATCACTTTCATGCCAAGCTGTTTGGCTTTGTCAATCATCCTTCTTGCCGGGGTAATGCCGCTGCATTTGGTGAGTTTGATATTGATGCCGTGGAAATGGTTCTGGCATTTTTCTACATCCTGTTCCAATACGCAAGATTCATCTGCATAGAGCGGAATCGGTGATTCTTTATAAAGCAGCTTCATTCCTTCCCAGTCATCTTTTGCCAGCGGCTGCTCCACCAGCTCCACTCCTAAGTCTTTCAACTGCGGAATAATCTTTAAAGCAGTATAGCTATCCCATGCTGCATTGGCATCCACCCGCAAGGCGGCATCGGTATTATCCCGCAAGGCTTTTACAATGGCGATGTCATCTGCTGTTCCTACTTTAATCTTATAAATGGGCCAGGGTTTCTCTTTCATTTTAGCCAGCATTTTTTCAACGGTATCAATGCCGATGGTGTAATCGCAGATGGGATTGCGGGAAATGTCGCCGCCCCAAAGCTGGTATAACTGCTTTCCTTTCATCTTACCATAAATATCCCAGGCGGCAATATCCAGTGCGCAAACCAGAAATGAATTCTGGGGAAATAAATGATGCAGGTAATGCCAGTAGCGTTCCGGTTCTGTAAAGGCAAATTTTTCTACAAACTGTTTTTTGGCTTCGAGGTCAGCAATCATTTTCTCTACCGGGATATTATAATAAGCGATAGCCGGCGCTTCTCCATAGCCTTTGATGCCGAAATGCTCCAGCTCTGCAATAAGTGTGGGCTGATACGTTTTGGTTCCTTTGGAGATAGTGAAAGGATGGCGGAATTTGAGGTTGTGGGTCCAGTACTGAACTTTCATGATATTAATGTGATAATTTGATGATTAGCCAATTTGCTAATGCCATATCACGAAGTAACAAATAAATGAGTATTTCAGCATTGCAGGGTATTAGCACATTATCACATTAACTAATCAGCTAATTATGCTCTCCCGCTGTGCAGCACATAGCCATTCAACTCCTCATTGAATTCCTTTTCCTTAATAAGGTCTTCCAGTGAAATGTGCATCCGGTACCGCCAGTAATGCTTGCCATTGGCCGGGTCGTTAATTCTTTCCTCCTGCGGGTTCTCCCGGCGTAGTGTATCACTCATACCCAATATGTCCTGCAGCTGGAAAATGCTCCACATAGCCGGTGAATACAAATGCTGCAGTACAACAGCCCGGTTGATCCAGGGTTCACAATACTGGGGGGCATCGCCCCATTGGCCCATTAAATTATTATAGAAATGCTGCGTTCGTTCCCGGTTTTCCTCCCACCAGCCCCGGATGGTGCTCATATCATGTGTAGAGGGTGTGATGACAGACATATAGGGAGCATCATTTGGATGAAAGAATTCTTTTTGGGGATCTTTTGGCATTCGTTGTATTTCGAGGCTGAGTATGCCCAACTGCTGCATTGCATCAGGTACACAATGCGGCACCATACCGAGGTCTTCGCCGCAAACAAGCATATTGGTGGCGGCCTTCAGTTGCGGCAGTTTGTGCATGGCTTCTTTGAACCAGAAACCGTCCTGCCTGCGGTAAAAATAATTCAGATAGAGGCTCTTCAGCTTCTCCTGCACATGCGGTATCAGGTGCCGGAAAGAAGTTGTTTTCTCCATAGAAATGCGGAAGTGATATTCCTGGCCCTGCGTTCTGCTTTCTGCAAAGAGGATGACATTGGATATCAGGTCAAATAACCCCAATTTCAATTTTTCATTTTCTTCCCCGGCGGACAGGTCTTCTGTTTGCTCCAGCTGTGCAAAATAATTCTCCACCAGTTTCTGGTTGTCGAATTCAGGCAGCAGGTCAAAACTGCCAAATTCATTTGGGGCAACGAATGTTTCTTTAACATACACGGCATTTTCTCCAAAAATTTCATCCAGCACTTCATCCGTAATAAACGGACGGCAATACCGCTGGTAGTCGAACCAGATCCCGTTTTCCCCAAATTCATTGATGTGTACGGGCAGGCAGGGAACAAACCGGCCCATGATGCCCTGCACGGCATTGGCCGGAATACTCCAGATGCGGAAGAACCCGAGTATATGATCAATCCGGAATGCATCAAAGTAGCTGCTCATCTGCTCAAACCTTTTCTTCCACCAGGAAAAATCATCCTCCTGCATCTTCTTCCAGTTGTAAGTGGGAGAGCTCCAGTTTTGCCCTACAGCCGTAAAATCATCCGGTGGCGCACCGGCCTGCCAGCACATATTATACATTTCGGGTTCCATCCAGGCATCACAACTGTTGCGGGAGATACCAATCGGAATATCTCCTTTCAGCACCACTCCTTTTTTGCGGGCATAGTCAGCGGCTTCTTTCAACTGCAGGTGCAGTTGATACTGGTTGAAGAAATAATAGCCGGTGCTTTTGGATTCAGGAGATTTGGGTGAGCAGAGTTTAGTAACTTCTTCCCTGTTATAAAAGGCATTTGTTTTCCATTTGCTGAATTCGGCAGTACCATACTTGTCCCTGAAGTAGCAGAATGCAGCAAACGGTTCCAGCCAGTGCCTGTTCTCCTTAAAAAAATTTTTAAACCCGACAGAAGCAAGACATTCCTCCCCCATCACATCATACAGCTCTTTCAGCACTGCAAATTTGTACTTCATCACTTCCTCGTAATCCACCTCAGCCAGTTCATTCAGCTCCGCCTGTTTTTTCTTCAGCGATTTTAACTGGCCTGCAAATTCTTTTCCTGCCACTTTGGACAAGTTAATGTACAGCGGATGTAAGGCAAATGCAGAAATGGCCGAATAAGGATAGGAATCCATCCAGGTGAAACTGGCCATCGTGTTGTTGACTGGAAGCAGTTGTATCAGTTTCAGTCCCGTGGCTTTGGCCCAGTCCACTAACAGTTTGATGTCGGTAAATTCTCCTACGCCAAAACTTTTTTTGCTCCGCAGGCTGAATACAGGTATGGCCACCCCTGCCCCTTTCCAGGTATTGTTGGGAAGATGAACGAACCCGTCATGCATCACCGTCAGCTTTCTTTTGTCTGCATCGCTGTAAAGCAGCCGGTTATTGCCATCTTCGTATCGTATAAACTTTTTCTCTTTTATATTATATACGCCATATTTATAGGCAAGGGGAAAACTGGCGCCGGATAAGTCAAGCGCTGCAGACCACCAGCCGCTGTCAGCGTATTTTTGCAGGAGAACAGGTTTATCCGTATCCCATCCGCCCAGCCTGCTGCCGCTGCCCGGTATGCAAACCACTTCATTCTTTTGAAGCAGCGGGGCTTTTACTTTTAAGATATGTGTGGGCTCTTTATCGCCTGACGATCCTGTTTTGGGTGCCGGTTGTTTCAGCAGCACATGCCGGAACGGTGCACTGAAGAATACATTCTCATATTCACCTGCATGGTTCCAGGTATCCACTAATTGTATTTCCTGAATCCCTTTTTCGAAGCGGTCAAACTGCCGGTCATGGCCCCATTCATGTACCAGGTTGCCGTCATCGGTTTTCAGCAGGTATTTGTAAGAAATAGTTTCCGGCAGTTTTTTTCTTTTTACTTCGGCCACAGCCGACCAAAACTCATCATTCAGGTAATCCATCTTCAGCGCCTTTTCCGGGTCGCCGTTTCCCAGCTCATCAATATTGCCGGAAATCCATAAACTTTGCCCGTAGCTGGTATGAAAACGTAAATAGAACTGCAGCCTCATTTCAATCCGGTTCTTGGTTAAAGTGGATGGTTTGTGTTTTACAGACACATTTGATTACGAATATAAACAAATCGGGTAACCTTGTTATTTCTGAACAGAAAAAATTCAAAAAAAATCTGCGCAAACGTATGATAATTAGTTACAAAGGCTGGAAAAATCTGTTTCTTTTTTGTCTGGGTCTTTTTGCCGGCACTGCCTTTTGTATGAAATGGATGGAGAGAGATTTTATACATAACGGCTCGTTGTTTACTATCATCGGTCTTGAAATTTCCTATCCCAAAGAACAGGTGGCATCCATTCTGTCCGGGCTTGACGGGCAGGTGAAAACCATACTTCGTTACCACCTCAGTTTTGATTTTGCTTTTATGCTGGCAGTTTATCCCGGTATTGCTGCCTTGTGTATGATGGCCAGGGAAAAAGCGGGCAGCAAAATAGTAAGACAGGTTCTATACTGGCTGGCCTTTTCTCAGATAATCGCATTTGCATGTGATGTGTATGAAAACTGCTGCTTACTACGATGGATAAAAGAGCCGCAATCAATAACAGGATTCAGTTTTTACCACCTGGCGGTAATGGTAAAATGGGGATTGGCTTTAGCTGCTGCATTACTGGCTATTCCTTTATCGTTCAGAAAAAGAAGAATGGATTCACAGCCGCTGTAAAACTCTTTTTTTGTTTCAGCCGTGCAGCCTTATTTTTGCGCTGCCTTCGCCCTCGTCTAACGTAGCTTTAGCGAAGTTGGATGGCTTCGGCAGGCACAATAAAACTTCTTGTTAATGGAACAAGCAAAGAAAAACAAAGGACTCTGGTGGCTGGTTTTCCTCGCCTCCACGGCTGCACTCGTATTTGCTATTTATACACACTGGGAGTGGCTGACACTGATTCTCCCCTTTCAAACCACGGCTTTTGTAAAAGCGCTGGACATCATGTAAGCAATTAACACCTGTTGATATTTTTGACCGGCCCCGCCCTGTGCGGGGCTTATTTTTACATGTCGGGTACCTTATTTACCCTGGTTAACTAAAACAACTTATATGAAAAAGTTCTTCCTTCTTTTGCTGTGTGCTGGTTTACTGGCAACAACATCTGCTAATGTGCCGGTTTCTTCACCTACTCCTGCTTCCAGCCCACTGACAGAAGAGGAACGGGTCATGGCGAAAGCCGCTTTTGAGACGCTGAAGAATATGCCCAAAAAGGAACGGAAAGAAAAGCTGAAGGAAGCAAAGAAAGAGATCAAAAAATTTAAGGCAGCCCGGAAAGCGGGTAAAGAAGCCGACACCAACACACTGCTGCTGGTGATTCTGGCTCTGTTGCTGCCGCCCCTGGCCGTTTACCTGCACCAGCAGGAAACCAATACCAAATTCTGGGTCACCCTTTTGCTTTTCCTGCTGGGTATTGCCGGGGCTTTTTTCTTCAGCTGGCTGCTCATTTTTGCTTCGGTAGTATATGCCCTGATTGTTATCATCGGCGGAGCATAGAAGCAGACGGGTGAAGGACATTAGTTCCTGTGAATTTCTTATTTCCATTTATCTTTAGTGGTATGAGAATACTTATCTGCTTTTTCATGCTGCTGACCATAGGATGTGGCCAGGGCAGCTCTGATAAAAAAGAGCCGGCAACCGGCGATTCGGTGAAACCGGCCTCCGATTCTTTATCAAACAGCAACGGCGGGAGTAAAAATGTTTCAGACAGCATGCCCCGTACAACCCCCACAGCTGCCGAAACAGCAATAAACGGATTATTAAAAGAGAAGTTTGGTGAAACACTGCTGGTAGTAAACGATAAAACAGCCAACTGGCCCAAAGATGTGTTTGATTATTTCATTGCCCCGCAGCGAAAAGAATATCCCGATTATCCCTATATCGCTAACGGGGACTTTAACGGCGACGGACAGCAGGATGCTGCCGTGTTGGTGAAGACGGAAGGCAAAAGCGAATACCAGGTGGCCATCATCTTCGGCTCGCCATTAGATAAGCACCGCATCAGTTTCTGGAAAGAAGATATTGACCTTTGTGCGGTGGCCGCTTATCCGAAGGGAGAATTAGAAGGCATTGAAGCAGGGAAAGTAAAAATGAAAGGCGACGGGATCAATGTGCATTATTACGAGACAGCTTCTTTTGTGATTTATTGGGATGGCAAAGGTTTCAAAAGGGTTTATACAAGCGATTGAATATTCAACAACCACTTAAACTATTAGTATGAAGATAATACCGCTCCTGGTTATACTGACAATTCTGGTTTCTGCCTGCGGTGGCAACGTTGATGGCGCCAAACTGGCTGCCGAAGTTTGTGACTGCTATAAAACGGCGAATGCCAAAGCAGATAGTGACCCAACGAGGAAAGAGAGCCAGGATGAATGTATGAAAAAGCAGGTACAGGCATGGGATAAGGTAAAGAACAGTGAAGACAAATCAGACGAGTTCAACAAGGCAATTGGTGATTGCAGCAAAGAGATAATAAAAAAGAGTTTCGAATAACAAAAAGGTTTTGTGGAATGACCTTCAACCCGAACTCCATGCTACGGGCTAATTCTCCAGGCTCCTGAAATCCACCGGCACAAGTTTGCTCACCCCGGGTTCCTGCATGGTCACTCCGTAGATCACATCCACGGTACTCATCGTCATTTTATTGTGGGTAACGATAATGAACTGTGAGTTCTCACTGAACTGCCGTATCATATTGGTGAACTTACTTACGTTGGCATCATCCAGCGGGGCGTCCACCTCATCGAGGATACAGAAAGGCGCCGGCTTGATCAGGTAAATGGCAAACAACAATGCGGTTGCCGTCAATGTCCGCTCGCCGCCGCTAAGCTGTGTAAGTGAAGTGGGACGTTTGCCTTTGGGTTTGGCAACTACATCAATACCTGTTTCTGCAATATTCTCCGGGGTTTCCAGCACAAGGTCGCACTGATCATCTTCGGTAAATAATGTCTGGAACACTTTCTGGAAATTCTCTCTCACCAGCTGAAATGTTTCCAGGAATTTCTTATTGGCAGTGGCTTCCACTTCTTCTATCGTCTTCAGCAGGCTGTCTTTGGCCGTGACGAGATCTGTCTTTTGCTCCACGATGAAATCATAGCGCTTCTTCATCTCCGTAAATGCTTCGATGGCTGTGGGGTTCACTTCTCCAAGGTTCTCCAGCCGCTTTTTCATCCGGTCCACTTTTTCCTGCAGCTCTTCCACCGGCACCTCTCCTGCCCTTGCCTCACCGAGAATATCATCGAGGTTGATGCGGAACTCAACATCCAGCCGCTCCTTCATACCTGCCAGGTGCAGTTTCAGTTCATTCTGTTTATCCTTGATGGCCGCCAGTATGTGCTCCACCTGTTCTTTCTCTTTTACTTTATGCCGTATCTCACTTTCTTTTTCGCTTAGCTGGTTACGGAAATTATAATATGCCTGGTCGGCTTCGTTCAGTTTTCTTTCTTCCTCATCCCTGTTCTTCATCAGTTGCAGCAATCCTTCTTCTGTGGCCTGCAGCGACTGTATGGCCTGCTCAATACTCCCGCTTGTTTCGGTCAGCTGGCTGGTATTGGTTTCAATCTGCCCCTGCAGGTCGCTTAAATGTTTTCCTTTGAAATCCAGCTCCAGCTTCAGTCCGCTGATATTGCTCATCTGGTTGGTCACATTCAGGTTGAATTCATATTACT
>JBQTHS010000183.1:0-11974 GCA_052389635.1 Bacteroidota bacterium
TGGCCATTTAATTCTCCGGCAATTCTTGGGTTGAAATAATCGGAGAACTGCGACATTTTTTCAGCAAGGTTTACTTTTTCTGTACTCATATCAGTTGATTGAAATTTTATCTGCTGTTTCTTTTGCCTTCATTCTTAATGCTGTTATATCTGCATCTATAGCATCATATACCAATGCCACTGCCATGCGGCGGTAAGCCCTTGTTGTGGGTTTGCCGAAAATTCTTATATCGGTGTCCCCTTGCTCCAATGCTTTATCAACACTGGTGATGGTAAATGTTTCTGCTGTTTTATTCGCTAATATAACCGCACTTGCACCAGCCCTTTCTAATTTGATTTCAGGAATGGGGAGGCCAAGAATAGCTCTGGCATGTAATTCAAACTCCGAAAGATTTTGTGTTCCCGCCAATGTTACCATTCCTGTGTCATGTGGTCTTGGGCTCAGCTCAGAAAAGTAAACCCCTTTATCAGTCAGGAAAAATTCCACACCCCATAAACCTGCGCCGGTCAGTGCTGTCGTTACCCTGCCGGCCATCGCACAGGCCTCTTTGTAATCTTTTTCACTGATGACCGCGGGCTGCCAGCTTTCCTGGTAATCGCCTCTTTCCTGCCGGTGACCGATGGGCGGACAGAACAAAGTAGGGTGGCTCTTTTGTGTTACCGTGAGCAATGTTATTTCTGTATGAAAAGAAATGAATTCTTCTATTATTACTTCTTTAATATCTCCTCTTGAGTTATTAATGGCATAATTCCATACAGTTTGCTTGTCTGCTTTATCTCTCAGCACAGATTGTCCCTTGCCGCTGGAAGACATCAGCGGCTTCACCACGCAGGGTAAGCCAATTTCTTTTACAGCTGCTGCAAACTCTTCAAAAGTATTGGCATAGAAATACTTTGCCGTCTTTAATCCCAGTTCTTTACTGGCCAAATCCCGGATCAGTCTTCTGTTCATCGTAAAGTTGGCTGCTTTGGCACTGGGTACTACCTGTATGCCCTGCTTTTCATACTCATAAAACCGTTCGGTTCGGATAGCTTCAATTTCCGGAACTATCAGGTCAGGTTGGTATCTGGCAACAACTGAGTCCAATTGCTCTCCGTTCAGCATATCAATCACCTCAAACCCGTCCGCCACCTGCATGGCCGGGGCGCCGGTATAGCTGTCAACAGCGATTACTGTTTGTCCCAATCTTTTCAGTGAGATAACCAATTCTTTTCCGAGTTCACCGCTCCCAAGGAGGAGTATTTTTTTGTGCATACCGGTCTAATAAGCCGTAAAAATAACGAAGTCCTTTTTTGCGCAAGAACCGGGTTGTGCCATCAGCCAGGTTTTGCAATTTTTGTATCGTAAATTTAAGATCATGACCGATTATGAACGGATCGAAAAAGCGATTATTTACCTGCAGGAGAACTTTAAAGAACAGCCGTCGCTGGACAAAGTGGCCAAACAGGTTCACCTGAGCCCTTTCCACTTTCAGCGGATGTTCACTAGTTGGGCAGGGGTAAGCCCAAAAAAATTCCTGCAATACATCAGTATAGAACATGCCAAGGAGCTATTGCTTCAAAATCAGCCGCTGAGTGATGTGAGTTTTGAAACCGGTCTGTCGGGCACCGGCCGCCTGCATGACCTTTTCATCAGCATTGAAGGCATGACACCCAGTGAGTATAAGAACGGGGGGCAACAGCTTTCTGTCAATTACAGTTTTGCTGAAACTCCTTTTGGAAATATCATTGTTGCCTCCACGGCAAAAGGCATTTGTCATCTTGCTTTTGCAGGTAATGACCGGAAAGCGCTGCAAGAACTCAGAACCCGGTTTCCCAATGCCCTATTCAAACAGGTAGTGGATACGATACAGCAAAACGCTTTATTCATTTTTACACAGGACTGGAAAAATCTTTCTGCCGTCAAACTCCACCTCAAAGGCACTGCCTTCCAGCTGAAAGTGTGGGCAGCCTTGTTGAAAATACCAATGGGTGGTCTGTCTTCTTATTCCGCTATAGCAGCATCCGTGGGCAATGAGAATTCTTCGAGGGCAGTGGGGTCGGCAATAGGCGATAATCCGGTTGCATTCCTGATCCCCTGCCACCGGGTAATAAGATCCACCGGTGTTTTTGGGCAATACCATTGGGGCAGCGACCGAAAAACAGCCATGATCGGCTGGGAGTCGGCCAAAGTGGCCACGGCGGGTTAAATCCGCAATATCCGGGTTGTCTTTGTTTTTTCCCTATAGCAATTTTACAGTAACAAAAAATATATGATGAAAACTTTCATCCTCATTCATGGTTCCTGGCACAGTGCCTGGAACTGGCACAAAGTCGTTCCGCTGCTGGAAAAGGCAGGCCACAAAGCAATTGCCTTTGATTTGCCCGGTATGGGGAGAGATAAAACCCCCATCGCTGAGGTAAAGATGAAAAGCACCGTTGAAAAGATCTGCCGCCTGATTGACGAAACAGAAGGCAAAGTGATATTGGTGGGGCACAGTAAAAATGGAATCGTGATCTCACAGGCAGCAGAATACAGGCCGCATAAAATAGAGAAGCTGATCTACCTGGCCGCCTATTTAATTCCCAATGGAAAAACACAACGGGAGTATTCCTTACAGGATACAGAAGGGGTGCTGAAACCTTATGTTACGCAACATCCGGAGCTCAATGCCCACACACTTCAGCCGACGATATATAAGGAAGGGCTGTATCATGACTGTGATGATGATATTACCGAACTGGCGAAAGTGCTGTTAAGTCATGAACCGGTTGAATCAGGCATTACGCCTTTGCAGTTAACAGAAGAAAATTTTGGTTCCGTTCCCCGTTATTATATCGGGTGTACGGAAGACCGGGCGGTGACACCTTTCATTCAGCAGAAAATGTATGAAGAAACTCCCTGCAGGAAAGTGTACAGTATGGCAAGCAGCCACTCCCCCTTTTTCAGTAGGCCGGAAGAACTGGCAGAAATTTTCCGCGAAATTGCTGCGATTAATTTGGCTAAAGAAAAATCCCGTCCCGCCTGAGGCGGGGCGGGACTTACTAACCCGGAATGAGCTCTGTTAAAAAAAGAATTGCTCCCGCACAATTTTCCCGTCTTTCACTTCGTACACTGCAATTTCATCCATCTTGCTGCGGCCCATGCCTTTCATGGTGCAGTCAATTCCCATACCCACACTGAAAAAATTGCCGCCGACCACCGGTGGGGTGGTATAACCGCCATGCATTTCCTCAATCATCTGGTTAAAAGCCTCTCCTTTTTTCTTAATGGCATCTATTCCTTCCGCATTTTGCATACCCATGGCAGCTGCATGCGGGGGTTCAATGCTGACAGCGTTGTCTGCATACAATTCCTCCTGTACCTTGTCCCACTGGCCGGTCTGGGCCAGTTCATTAAACCGGTTGGCGACATCCTGTGTCGTCATCACTGCTTCTGCTGTTGACATAATCGTTAGTTTTTAAAGTTTAAAAAATCGGACGGAAAAGCTACACTGTTTTTATTTGACAAACAATTAAATAATTGTAAACGTAAAAATTTAAGGATGAAGCTATTTTTGCTGTGATGAAAGCGGTGCTTTTTTTTCCTTTCGTACTTCTTGTTTCCTGCTCTGTCAGCAATAACCCCCTGCGCAAGCAGGTAAAGCAGCTGCAAAAGGGGATTATTAAGGATGACAGCAGTTATGTATATGCTCTCCCCTTCGAAGAAGGTAAGAGTCACCGGGTGATACAGGGCTATTTCAGCCGCTATACCCATAAGGAACGGGCAGCACTGGATTTTAACCTGAAGCGGGGAACAAAAATCACGGCAGCCCGTGAAGGTGTGGTAGTGAGGGTAAAAGAAGATGGCAGCAAAGGCGGGCTGAAAAGGAAATACCGTTCGCATGGCAATAATATTATTATACAGCACCCCGATGGCAGCCGGGCCGGCTACTGGCACCTGAAACATAACGGCGCCCTGGTGAATGTGGGCGACACGGTAAAGAAAGGACAGCTGATAGGCCTGAGCGGCAAGACCGGCTATGCCATGGTGCCACACCTGCACTTTTTGGTGTGGACAAATAAAAATGGAAGCTGGCAGCAGGTGGCAACAAGGTTTCAAACCAGCAAAGGTGTGAAGTACCTGAGAAGCTGGAAAAAATACCACCGCCCGGCTGAATAATTTATTTTTGGAAAAACCCTCTCTTGACTTTTCAGGAAATCTGGCAGCAGTTTATTGATAATGTTCGGCAAACCAAATGGCCCGAATGGGTGAGCACACTGGCGCAAATAACCAGCGTATGGTATGCCCGGAAAAATAATGTGCTGGTTTATCCCACCGGAATCATTGGGGTTTTGCTTGCCGCTTACGTTTATTTCTTTATGGTTCATCCGCCACTGTATGCGGATGCCTCGCTGAATATCTATTATTTCCTGATGAGTGTGTATGGCTGGTATAACTGGGTGCAGAAAAAGGATGGGAATCAATATACCTATCCCATCAGCTGGTGTACAAGGGCACAGCTGCAATTTGGCATTGGTTTCTTTTTATTTTTCTGGGCTGCTGTTTATTTTGTTTTGATAAAATTCACCGACAGCAATACCCCTGTGCTGGATTCATTGGTTTCTTCTTCCGCTGTAACAGCCATGTGGTGGATGGCCAAACGGAAAATTGAAAACTGGCTGGCCTGGATATTTTCCAACATAATTGCCATACCCCTGAATTTTTATAAAGAACTTATGCTTTTCTCCCTGATGTATGTTTTATTTCTTTTAATGGCGTGGTGGGGCTATAAAGAATGGAAAAAACAGGCGGGTTAGGCCTGTTACCTGATTTTTCTTTATTGCTGCGATTCCGGGTTTTGTTCATCACCGCCTTTGCCGCTCCAGCGCTGCCTCAGCCCCTCTTTAAATTTTTCTTTTTCTTCCGGCGTCATATCCGCACAACTTTCTCTCCATTTTCTGTCACGGCGACGGCTTTTGTCTCTTCCGCCAAAACCGCCAACCAACAGGCGGCTAAGCACCAATAAGCCCAATGCCTGCCAGAAGCTGATAAGCTTTGCGCCTGTTGCCGGCACCAGTGTTTCATTCCACAAATACATAACCACCCCGCCAAAGATGGCTACTGCCACCACTCCGATAATGATAAACAGCGGGATTAAATAGGGTTTTCTTCTAATTGTATTTTTCATTTTATACATTTTACTCGTTTAAAAAATCATTGTACAAAAACTCCATTCGCCGGCGCAGGTACTGTACTGCATACCCCTTGCGGGAGATAATTGTTTTTAGTTTCTCGTTTTCCCGGTCAGCTATCTCCTGAAGCGTTTTACCGTCCAGTTCATTCCATACAAAAACATTACGCTGGTTTTCCGGAAGTTCCTGCAAAGCATCAAACAGTGTTTCCCTGAACAGCTTTTGCAGCTGTACCGTTTCGGGGTCTTTGCCTGCACTCATCCAAAAGGCCGGCATCACCCATTCCTCATCATTCTCACCGGCTTCTTCAATCCATGATATGGTTTTATTTTTCCGGTATGTGTCGGTTATTTTGTTTTTTGCCACCCGGTACAGCCAACCGCTGATACTTTCAATATCCTCCAGTTTTGCCTGGCTGCTAAGCTGGTACCACACATCCTGCAAAATATCTTCCGCATCTTCATCGGAAGAGACCCTGGCCCTGATAAATCCCAACAGCCGGCGTCCATAGTTTTTGACCGCCTGAATGATATTTTGCTTCTTCCGCGCCATTACCAGTATCATTACTGCCGCTTTATATGGAAGACGGCTGTGCAAAGATTTTACTTTAAGGTTGCCCAAAAAATTTTCTGCCCCGGAATCTCTGCAGAAACAATGTTTATTTCTTCGGGTAACAGCACCCTGTTAATTTTGGCTACTTATTCCCAGCCATGCAGCAGGACAATATTAACCGGGCACTTTACTGGCTTACAGGCATTGCCGTGCTGATCAGCTTCACCGGGTTGTTCGTTCCGCTGATGGACCCCGACGCCGGGGTGTATGCCTCCATCAGCAAAACGATGGCACAGCAGAATGATTATGTGAACCTGTATTTCCAGGAAACCGACTGGCTTGACAAACCGCATTTCCCGTTTTGGGTGACGGCTGTATTTTTTAAACTCTTTGGCTCTCACGACTGGGCTTACAAGCTGCCGGGAATTTTATTTGTCATGCTGGGGGCTTATTACACTTACCTGTTTGCGAAAAAATATTATAACAAAACAGTTGCCCTCTGGTCAGCTTTTATTTTGCTGACGGCCATGCATATCATCATCTCTAATAATGATGTGCGGGCCGAGCCTTATCTCACCGGCTTAATCATTGCTTCTGTTTATCATTTCTCCAATTCGTTTTCCAAAAATTTTGGCTGGCAACTGGTGGCCGCCTGTTTCTTTGCAGGTTGTGCCGTGATGACGAAGGGAATATTTATACTGATTCCCATCGGCGGAGCTGTAGCCGGGCAGCTTATCATCACCCGGAACCGGGAACAGCTGTTTCACTGGAAATGGATAGTTGCGGCTGTACTGATTATAGTTTTTATTTCCCCCGAACTTTATTGTTTGTGGAAACAGTTTGACACACATCCTGAAAAAACCATACTGGGAACTCAAAATGTATCCGGCATACAGTTTTTTTTATGGGATAGCCAATTTGGCCGCTTTTTTAATACCGGGCCTATTAAAGGCAAAGGGGATAAGCTTTTTTTCATTCATACCTTGCTCTGGGCCTTCCTGCCCTGGTCTCTGCTCATGTATGCGGCGCTGTTTGCCAAAATCAGGAACGGCGTCAGGAAAGTAAAAGATGAGTTCAATGAATGGTTCACTATTTCCGGCAGCCTGCTTACCCTGCTGCTGTTTTCATTTTCGGGTTTCCAGCTTCCGCACTATGCCAATATCATTTTCCCTCTGCTGGCCATACTGACTGCCCGTTTCATCTGGCAGCAGGTACAGAAAGAAAGATCAGTATTCAATATTGTTCAATCAGTAATTGCTGTTTTGTTGATTGTGCTGGTTGCGGGCCTGCAGTTTTTCTACAAGCCTTCCTTAAGCTGGTTGTTCCTGGTTACAGCATTGCTTTTGTTGTGCTTATTTATTTTTCAGCCCCGGTTCATGCCGGCGGGCCGTTCTTGTGTACCTTATATCCGTTCCGGTATTGCAGTGCTGGTAGTGGCTGTGTTTCTGAACTTTTCTTTTTATCCTGACCTGCTTCAATACCAGTCGGGCAATAAGGCTGCTGCATGGATGAATAAAAATTATTCGGGCGAACCGCTGGGCCGTATGGGTATTTACTTCCCCTCCGGCGAGTTTTATCTTGACCAGCAAACGTACCGGATGGATGAGGCGTCCATCAGCAATAAGACTTTTACAAAAGCAAGGTTCCTGTTCATAACAGAAAAGGAGATGAAACAGCTGGAGCAGGGTGGGGCCGGTTTTGAAGTGATAAGGGAATTCAGCGAATTTCATGTCACCACACTTACGCTGAAGTTTATCAACCCCCAAACAAGAGATAAGGAATTAAAGAAACACTTCCTTATCCGGTTGCAATAGGATCAGGAGAGATTTTTTGCTGATAAAAAACCGCTGACCTTGTCCAGCACCATTTCGGGGTGAATGCCGGTGATGCAGGGGCGGGTGGTGCAGCTTGTTTTGCGATGATTGGCAGCGCTTACACAGGGCGAGCAGGGAAGCCCAAGATAAAATGCTTCCGCATTGCCCCCCAGGGGAAGATATAAGTGAGGTGTTTCGGGTCCGAACAATACAAATACTTTCAGGCTGGTGACAGCGGCAAAATGCGCCGGGCCTGAGTCGTTGGTCAGCATACAGGCGCTGACCGAATACAACGGCACCAGTTCATCAAAAGAAAAAAAGCCTGATGAATTAATGCATCTTTTATCGCCGATCATGTCCGTTACCCGCTGCACATATTCTTTTTCTGCCGGTGCACCAGTCATGATGATAAGAATATTATTAAACCGCTTCAGCAACTCCCGGCCTGTTTGTGCAAAATTTTCCTGCGGCCAGCGGCGCTGCGGCAGCATATCGGAGGCATTTACATTCAGCAATACAACCTGTTCGTTGTTCCATCCGGGGTATAGTTGCCGGATGTTATTTTTTATTTGTTGAATAGTTTCATCCGGAACATTTGCTTTTGCCAGTTGAAGTTCGTTCTGCTGCACGGGCACGGTAGCATAGGCATTATCAAAAAGCCCCAGCGCTTTGTTTACTAATGAAACAAAATTGACCGCCACATGTACATGCGGATTATAGCGGACTGGTTTATTCACCAGGTTGCCGCGGTACAGCCCCTCATCATGCAGGCTGGTGAAACCAACCCTGCTCCGGGCGCCGCTGAAAAACCCAAGCATGGCAGTAAAACGGGAAAATAGTTCGAGGTCAATGACCGTGGAGATCTTTTTTTTCCTGCACCAGATAAGAAAGCGGAACACATCTGCAATAAGTGATAAGAAATTGTCAGCATTCATTTTGAAGACATTCTTCTCAGGAATGGTATTCAAAATTTCCAGGCTTTTATAGTTCTTTTTGAAAATAACAAAGAAGAGTCCGGCGTTGCCTTCTCTCTGCAGTTTCCGCATGGCGGGGTCCGCAATGATGGCGCTGCCCATTTCTGACAATTCGATGAATAAAGTGCGGCTGATATCGGGTTTCTTTCTTCTTGCCGAACGAAACAGATCGGCCAGCCAGCAAAAAGGGCTGATGATAAAACAAAGCGGAACCCCCGCCCACCGGTCAATTATCCGCATGGTGTTTATTGTCATACTTCTTTTTGTTACAACGGCGTAAAAGTAGCGCAATTCATTTTTGCAATCATAAAAGAGCTGTTTAATCAGCCCTTCCTGTTATTTTTGGTATTGCTATTAAACACTCTGAAGCTGTGCCGTTAAAAAAAATTGTTGTTATTGGCCCGGAATGCACCGGAAAGAGCACTCTGTGCGAGCAGCTGGCACAGCAGTATGATACGCTGTGGTGCCCGGAGTTTGCCCGTGAATACCTGCTGACTAACGGAACCAACTACACATATGAAGACTTGCTGGCAATTGCCAGGGGTCAACTGGCGCTGGAGGATGAATATACGTCAATGGTGAATGGAAAATTGTCAATAAGTGCTGCTCAAAATGCTGCAAATTCACCAGTGACCATTGACCATTCACTGCTCTTCATTGACACCGATATGTATGTAATGAAAGTGTGGTGTGAGTTTGTGTTTGGTAAATGTCATCCTTTTATTCTGGACCAGGTGGTGGCAAGAAAATACGATCTGTATCTTTTGTGTAATACCGATCTGCCCTGGACAAAAGATGAGCTTCGGGAATATCCCGACCTGGAAACAAGGCAGCGGCTATATAATATGTATAAAGATATACTGATTAATCAGCCGGTTTTATGGGCTGATATCAGCGGCAATAATGAGGAAAGGCTGTCAAAGGCGGTTGAAGCAGTTAACAAAATCTTATAATTCTTTATGCAATCTTCACGGTAGTTGCGTCTTAAATTTTATAAATCAACTGCCATGAAACGGATAACCATATTTCCGGTACTTATTATACTTTTCCTTTCCTGCCATTCTCAGCCAGATGCGGAGAGAAGTGAGTTTACCACGAACCCTAATGGGCTGATGTACAGCGAAGGGGATATGAAGCATCTCCGGTTTATTGTTGATTCGCTGACCCTCCGGTTTAAAACATGCGACCTCAATAAAGTTTTCTGGTCAAAACCGCAAACCAAAACATATACTGTTACTTTTCAAAGTGAGACAAACGACCTGAAAGAGATAATAGAAGATATGAAGGCGGGGATTCCCCCCGGCGACTTGCTGAAGAAATACGCTTCCTTTATAAAAACAAGCAATGTTTCCCGCATAATCATTAAATCTGGAAAAGATACTTATCTGTCCGGTTCTCCCGCCTCAGGTTATGACCGGGTTTCACTTACTGATGAGAAAAAATTTAATGCCCGGAAAATAAGCAACAAATGGAGCTATACGTATGACCCTAAGGGGGAATACCAGAAATACAATTCGCTGGATGGTTTTTTCTTTTCGGGAGAATTTGAATCCGTTTCTATTCCGGCTGAATATGGAAAACTGATTCAGTATGTGGACTGTATGATTGACACTTCTTCTGTTGTTTTTCTTACTGATAAAGCTGACCGCCGATACGACAGGGATGAAATGCCTGTTTATGCTGAGATAAATAATTACATCAACACCGCTATGAAACGTAAGAAAAACGGAAAGGATGACTGGGAGTTTAATTATATCAGCGCTGATAAAATAAAGTACGCAACAGAACAGCTTAAAAACGATTATTCATTCATCCACCTGATCGAAAATGCTGCCATCGTATGCACAGAAACAAACCAGTCTAATGATGGACTGGAAGCCCTGATAGGAGAGTTTGCATCAAAAGAAAAGGCTCTTTACCTGAAGCGGTGCCGCCGGGTGGTTGGCCAGTGTAGCATGGATGATTCACCCCGGCTTCATGCAAGAAGCATTGCTCTGCTGGCCGCCGAGGCTCATAACTGGGATATTTTTCTCCGGGCCCACCTGGATATTATGAATGACCGGTTTGAAAGAGTGAGTGACGGCAGCTATGCTTGGGGGCAGCGAAAAACCTATCTGAAGGAACTGGAAGAGTTAAACCTGAATATCGTTGACCTGATGCTTGGCCTGACACTAAGAACAGAAAATGCTGCAGATAATCATTATTACGGAACTATCTGGCGAATGGGCCGGGCCCTTTCAGAAAGCAGGGAAAAATATCTGTTTGAAAAGAAAGCTATTGCTATCATGAAGGATAATTTGCTGGACGAGTTTAACCGGGGCCTTGTTTTTTTGCTATATCACTCTTACACAAATTACCTTGAGAATGGTGAAGGAAAGAAAAAAAGAGATGAGCTTCGTAATACTATTGATTCTTTCCCTGATTTCATTCAGGCTTCCATAAACTCAATGGCAGAACCGAAAGGGAAAGAAAGAGGATAAAAAATACCGGGTTGAAATTTAAACTTACGGCGGGTTGATCCCCGTCACCCGGATTATGTCTTCATCGGTATGCAAATTATCCATCTGCCGCTGAATGGAAGCAGCCCTGCGCATCAGCCAGGATGAAGCCGGTTTTACTGTGTAACGCTTGGGATTGGGAAGGCAGGCAGCTATCATGGCCGCTTCCTGTTTGCTTAAATTCTTAGCTGGTTTATTAAAGTAGGTTTGCGATGCCGCTTCAATTCCGAATATCCCATCGCCCATTTCTATTACATTCAGATAGACTTCCAGTATCCGCTTCTTCCCCCATATCAGCTCTATCATAAAAGTGAAATACGTTTCCAGTCCTTTTCGTATCCAGCTCCGTCCCTGCCACAGAAAAACATTTTTGGCTACCTGCTGGCTGATGGTGCTGCCCCCGCGGATGCGGCCCGGTTTCTTCTTATTATAAGCCATGGCTTTCTTAATACTTTTCCAATCGAAGCCGTTATGGTCAGGATAGAGCTGGTCTTCTGAAGCAATGACCGCCAGCCTTACCTGCGGTGAAATATTTTTCCGGTTTATATAATCCCTTTTCAGTCCGTGACCGCTTACCCAGCTTACGAGTTGTGTCATGGTGATGGGCGGGTTCACCCATTTCAGCAAAACAATATAGAACAGCTGGAAGATGAATATCCAGATAAAGATGCGTTTGCCCCATTTCCACAGTTTGCGGAGAAACTGTTTGGCTTTGCTGTTTTTTGTTTCAGAGCCGTTTGCCATAAACAATAAGGCCCCATACGAGGGCTATTCCAAATACGATCAACAGCAGGCCGTTAACCCGGTTAATAATATGGATATTGTGCGGCGTAAGCCGGTTGCGGATCTTGCCCGCCAGTAACACTTTCAGCACATCTGTTCCCAGCATCCATACCAGGCATGTGATAAAAATAATGATTCGGTTGTTCCCTGTATGATAGGCTACGGCCGTGGAAGTGGTTATCCAGAAAATAAAAACGGCC
>JBQTHS010000184.1:0-11286 GCA_052389635.1 Bacteroidota bacterium
ATATAAAGGAAAATCCATTGCCGATGTGCTGGCAATGACGGTAGAGGAAGCCGTGGAATTTTTTCAGAATGTGCCATACCTGTACCGTAAGATAAAAGTGCTGGAGGATGTGGGCCTGGGCTATATTACATTGGGCCAGTCGGCGGTAACACTCAGTGGGGGAGAGGCGCAGCGGGTGAAACTCTCCACCGAACTTTCCAAAAAAGATACAGGAAAAACATTTTACATACTGGATGAACCCACCACCGGCCTGCATTTTGAAGATATTCAGCATTTGCTGGATGTGCTGAACAAACTAACAGACCGTGGCAATACAGTGCTGGTGATAGAACACAATATGGATGTGATAAAAGTGGCTGATCATATTATTGATATTGGGCCTGAAGGCGGCGATGGTGGCGGAAAGATTTTATTTGAAGGGACCCCGGAGGAACTTATAAGGAATAAAGAAAGTTATACAGCACAGTTTCTGAAAGGGGAACTACAATAATAAAAAATCCCGCTGCTGGCGGGATTTTATTGAAATAAGTTCAAATCTAAATCTGTTTTTTATTTCTTGGCGGGGGCCTTAAGTATTCCCCAAACCCACAGCGCTCCCACCACACCGGCAGCAATAGCAATGAAAAGACCAAATGATGCAAATTTTGTCTGGCGGAGGAACTGGATCAGGGCAATGGCACCCGCAGCACCGAAGCAGGCGGCAGCGATCATTTTTTCCTGCCCTTCGTATGGTTTGGTTTTATCACCCATCACAAATGTTACTACACCGGCGCCAATAAACCCTAAAAAGGTTATCCATCCTAACTCATGCAGGCCATTTATTGAAACCCCAACACCGTAACCACCGTAAGAAATTTTCCACCATGGTAATATGCAGGCGATAATACCTACAGCTGCAACAATCAATGCATACAACTTTTGTTTGTGAAGACCCGCTAAAGGGTTTGATGCTGAATTTTGTTCCATAATAAAGCTTGGTTGATTTGGTTTTGAGCCTACTCGTATGGCTTTTCGGCATTCGCCCCTGTTTAGAGTTCAGGTCTCCCTGTTATTGATTTGTGAACTAATATATGACAGTTTTTGAAAAACAAAACAAGGGGAGAGAAATATTTTTAAACCTGTTAGTAACAACTGCTTAAGGCTCAGGGGGCAGTAATCTCAAGACCCGTAAGATTGGCAGGAAGTGATTGTCCGCAAAGGACTCCTTTCGGAGCAAAAATCTTTTCGATGACCAGGGTACTGGGTTTTTTCACCGGATATTGATTTAAGCAATTTTCCTGCCTGCCCGCCGAAGTTCCATGAATATGGAACGAAGGTGGACTGTACGGGTTTCTTAGTTATGGCGATTAAAAGAACTCGGGTTTTAGTTAATTGGTTAATTCGTTGATTGGTTAATTGGGGTCTCTGATACTTTGATGAGCCTTTCTGTTTACGGGCTACTAATTACCTAATTAACCAGTTAACTAATTCACCAACAAGTCCGGAAGCGGGGCAGAGAGTGTTTAATAAAATTGTAATACAAATGAGAGTACCAATAGAGAACGGATCAGGTTTTATCAACCAGGTATCAGATTTTATTAAGCTCCCTGCCGCTTACCGGGACGGCGTTTAATATATCGGTTAAAGGTTATCGTATTTCAAATTGACCGGCAGCTGTTTCCTCATCTCCGCAAAACACACGGTACACATATGTGCCCCTGGCCAGTCCGCTGATCTTCTGGTGATCTTTTGGCTGCATCTTATAATTGTGCTTTAGAGTGCCCTGCAGGTCAAACACAAAAAAATCAATCTCCTTTCCGTCATTGTCTTTCGCTACAACATGCATCTCCCGTTTCAGTGCATCCGGATAGATTTTTACAGACAAATTGTTGAGGGAAGAGAATGACCGGTTTTTGTCTTTTACTTTTGTTTTTGTCTTTTTGGCAGGTTTTTCCTCTTCATTGAAAGAGAAATGAGGCGGCTTTACAGATGCTGCAACGGTCTGCATCATCATCAGGCTGCCTGTTACCAGCGCCATCATGGGCTTTGTTTTTCGAAGGGTCAATTTCAGTTTCATAGTGGTTCGGATTTGGGTGTATATGGATTGTTTAGTAATAAACAGGACACTTCAGTTGCCGTTTGGCCCTTCCGTTGGGGGTGTTAGATCCGTTCAGCCGCATACCCATACGAAGGATGCCCGAAAAATAAGCGTCGTTTTCTTTAAAGTCGCCCCGTTGTGTGTTGATATAACGGCGGCTCACAGCCGGGTTATACAAATTCTCCCGGTAGGCCAGTTGCCTTGCCCAGGCGGCCTGCTCCGGGTTCAGGTACACATCAAAATACCGGGGGTCAATGTATTTGGTGCTTACATCATCTATATAGTCAGTGAATGTTTTGCGGTGCAGTATCTCAAAGCCTACATAAAAATTTTCCTTCAGGTAATACTTAAAACCGCCGCCCATGGGTATCATCAGTTGTGTCAGGGGGTATTCACTTTTTTGAGGGTATTCTGCCATACCCTGTCCTTCCAGCATCAGGGGTTTTAATTCCACCCATTTTGTAGTACCATTGGGTGCTCTGTATTCTCCCATGGGGTTGAAATGGAACAGACCCACGCCGATAATGCCATAAGGGCGGAGCTTATGCTCAAGTCCGTCGTATTTCTCAAAAAAAACAGTCGGGTAAATTTCAATGCCGGCGTATGCTTCCCAAAGTTCTGATTTGAATTTCAGGTTGCGGTACAACCGGAACCTTTCGGCTCCGCCTTTGTTGGGCGCCTGTGCATCATCACCTTCGAGGTAGCCCAGGTTGCCGGCTATGCGGAAACCCAGCCATTCAGTGGGGTAGGCATTGATGTAAATGCCCTTCATCAGTTTGGTGAGGGGAAAGTCAACATCTTTTACAAAGGTTTTACCGATGCCTTTGGCTCCGCCAAGATCGCCGAGGAAGAAGGAAGGGCCGATGCCAAGGCCTACTTCAAACCGGCCGTCTGCAACGCTTACCGATTGCGAACGGGACTGAAGTGAAAAAATGGCAAGAAAGCAAATAAGTACGGAAAGCCGTACCGGGGGTACACTTGTTCTCATTGGTATCAGATTTCTGGTTTTTCTACTATTGGATTTCGCAACTAAAGTAGAAAAAGAAAAACCTAAAGAGAAAGTTAATGAACCTGTTTTTTTTATTGCAGAGGGTCAGCAGGTTTTTCTACTTGGGGATTCTACGGGTAATTCGTAACTCTACGAACTGAGTTTAATATAATATCATTTCTATATGCTCAATGCCGTCTTCGGGGTACACATCTCCGGTTTGCTGAAAACCCAGAGAGGAATAAAAAGAATGCAGGTACAACTGAGCGCCGATACGGATGGGAGTTTTCCCAAAGAGTTTGTATGCAGCCTGTATGGACCGTTCCATCAGTTCCCTTCCTGCGCCGGCACCCCTTGCAGCGGGGGCAGTAACCACCCGTCCGATGGAGGGTTCTTCATACACAACACCCGGCGGGATAATCCTTGTATATGCCATCAGCTTATCATTCTCCCTGCCCGTCAGGTGAAAAGAGAGCTGGTCTTTATTATCCATGTCAGGATAAACACAGTTTTGCTCCACGGCAAACACTTCATTGCGCAACTGAAGAATGGCATACAGTTCATGCAGTGCCAGTTCATCAAATTTTTTCAGCATCCATTCCATGGCATCTAATAATTATACTTGTCTTTCCACAGCGCTTTCAGAAATTTTCTTAACTCTTCTTCTCTTGCATTGCTGCCGGGGTCATAGAACTTTGTCCCTGCTATTTCTTTTGGTAAATATTCCTGCGGAGAAAAGTTATTTTCATAATTATGTGAGTACTCATATCCTTTCTTGTATCCCAGGTCTTTCATCAGCCGGGTGGGTGCATTGCGGATATGCAGCGGCACAGGCAGGTCGCCTTTTTGCTTTACTGCATTTAGTGCAGCGCCGATGGCCACCGTAGCGCTGTTACTTTTGGCGCTGGCGGCAAGGTAAATGGCGCATTGGGATAAAATAAGCGATGATTCGGGATAACCGATTTTGTTTACCGCTTCAAATGCAGCATTGGCCATTACCAGTGCTGTGGGATTGGCATTGCCAATATCTTCACTGGCAAGAATGACCAGCCGGCGGGCAATGAACTTTACGTCTTCACCGCCCTCCATCATCCTGGCCAGCCAGTATACAGCGGCATTCGGGTCGCTGCCTCTGATGGATTTGATGAATGCCGAAATGATGTCGTAATGCTGTTCACCACTTTTATCATATAATGCAATTTTTTGCTGGGCAACACGCATTACAGATTCATCGGTGATAATTATTTTATCAGGGTGTTCGTAAGCCCCTCCCTGGGAAGGGTTTGGGGAGGCTGCCAGCTCCAGCAGGTTCAGCAGTTTTCTTGCATCACCACCGGATATATTAATGAGTGCAGCAGTTTCTTTCAGTTCAATTTTTTTTGTTTGTAAAATTTCATCTTTTTCAACTGCTGTTTGAAGCAGTCGGATAAGATTTTTTTCATCTAAAGGCTTCAGCACATACACCTGGCAGCGGCTCAGCAGGGCTGAATTGACCTCGAAAGAGGGATTTTCTGTAGTAGCCCCAATCAGTGTAATGATACCTTTTTCCACGGCGCCAAGCAGGGCATCCTGCTGCCCTTTGTTGAACCGGTGTATCTCATCAATAAACAGAATGGAACCTTTTTTGGTTTTTGCTTCTTCGATCACTTCCCGTACTTCTTTCACCCCGGAGCTGACAGCGCTGAGCTGATGGAAAGGAACTTTTAAGGTACGGGCAATGATATTGGCAATGGTTGTTTTACCGGTGCCGGGCGGGCCCCAGAAGATCATAGAAGGTATTTTCCCATTTTCTATAGCGGTGCGCAGGATGCTGCCCTTGCCCACCAGGTGTTCCTGCCCGATAAGTTCAGCGAGGCTTGATGGCCGGATTCTTTCTGCCAGCGGTACATGAGGGTTCATGCGGCTAAAGTAACGAAAAGAAAATGCGGGACGTTTTCGGCAGAACTGTTATCGCCGGGTTTAACTCTCAAAAATCCGGCGAAAGAACTGACCTGCCATCAGGTTTTTAAAACTTTTGGAGAGTTTGCCGGCACTAATTCACATTAGCAATCAGGAATGCAGTGATCTTATCAAATGAATCAGTCAGGTTAACCCCCGTCCATCCGTGGTTTTCGGCGGGGTACAGCACATACTGGTGTACCACCCCCATAGTCTGCAGTTTATTTTTCAGCAGCACAGATTGTGAGGGCGCCACTACTATATCCACTCCGCCGTGCAAAATGATAGTGGGCGGGCTTTGAGCCGTTACAAAATTCCAGGGGCTTGATTGCTGGTACAATGTAAGATGCGTGGCAGGGTAGCCCCCGGTTACCTGCGCCAGCAATAAAGGTATCAGCGGATTGGGAGGATTGTTGTACATATCCACCAGCTCGGTGGGGCCGAAAAAATCAACCACCCCTTTTATCTTTACCGGGCTGGTATATTTATAAGCATGCAACAGGGATAAATGTCCCCCGGCACTGGCCCCGAGCAGTACAAACTTGTCAGAAATTCTGTAATCACTTCTTTTGCTATAGATAAATTCAACAGCAGCTTTTACATCATTTTCCTGTGTGGGAAAAAGGTTCGGAGGGCCCGTTGCCAGGCGATAATTAATATTAAAAATAGCGTAGCCGGGCAGTCGCTTTTTCAGTGTATCCACATAAGGCGTGAAATCAGCCTTATCTCCCTGGTTCCATCCCCCGCCATGAATAAGGATGATAACTTTAGTGGCAGCAACACTTCTCCCGGCCGGAAGATATATATCCATTTTCTGCTGCGGATCGGCAGCATAGGCCACATTCAGTTGTGTTTCGGCCGCCAGCGGGGCATTGTAATCAGCGCCTGTATCTTTCTGGCAGGAGCACAATAACAGGCAGGCAGCAAAAAACGGCAGGAGGAATTTCATAAATGAAGTTTGGGTCAAAATACAAAAAATGATTCAAGGAGCTTCCTTTGGGTGCAAAATCCGGGACGGCCGGTTCTTTTTTACAGTTGCTTCATTTGTTAAAAAACAATTCATCACCCCGAAATACCGGGCAGTGGGTATAAGGCGGCCCGGCTGCAAGTAATATGTTTACATGGTGATTGCAGGATGAACAGGGGATAAAAAACTATTAACCTGAAACAACCTTTTTCTAATAAACCTTTTCTATATTTAACTACTTCAAATACAACAACAACTTCATCTAAAAAACTGAACATCATGAAAAAGCAAATCTTCCTTCTTGCCTTCTTATTGGCAGCAGGTATTGGTTTTTCCGCACATGCCCAGCCGGGTAAGCCCAAACTGAAAAAGGAAACGGTAGATGCAAAACCCGTATCCACCCCGGATGCCAAAGTGGATGGCCTGCAGCGACCCACCAACGACAAAAACAAACCTGCGCCTCCTTCCACATCAAGAGGTGATGTGTACGGCCCCGATTACAGCGATGTTATCGTTGACAACTGGACAGGCTATTACATAGACATTTATGTAAACGGCAATTACCGCGGTACTGTTTCTCCTTACGACAAGAGAGTGACATGGGCCATTCCGGGAACCAACACACTGTATGCAAAGGCAGTGTTCAACGATGGTAGCTACCTGTACTGGGGACCCCAAGTGACTTACACCGGCTACGCCTACACCTGGAAACTGAATCCGTAACTGATAATGATTATATTTACAAGAAATGTCCCGCACCGGCGGGACATTTTTATTTCAGCAGATCTTTATCTTACTGTTGCTTTTGCCCCTTCAGCAGGTATCAGGATAAATTCGCCTAGTGGATTGTTGTCACCAAAACCTGCAAGATGCGGTGATATTTTTAATGTGGCCGTTTCATTCAGGCTGGCTTTCTGGAGCAGGGCATGAATATCGGTTAAAGTTACAATACCTTCCAGCCCGCCTCTTGCATTCAATATGCTGATCAAATAAGCGGCAAAAGGGGAATGTTTCCCGGCCTTACCGTCAAAGGCAGCTTCAAGACCGACAGAACTCAGCACTTTCCGGACAGTGTAATCTGAATTGGTTCTTAGTAGCTCCAGTATATTCCGGTTAGTTATCCGGCTCGCCGGGTTGTCCCGCACCTGGTCATCAAACACTCCGCCATGGCAAATGTCAAGCATCACCAGTATCTGTTTGGCCCGTATCTTATTGATCATTTTCTTCAGCTTGGTATGCTGGATATACGTATTGCGCAGCGGGTCGTCTTCTACTGATTTTGAATCGGCGCAGACAATAAAACCATCATCGAGCAACTCTTTGTCATAATCACCGTGCCCGGCCACATAAACAATCAGGTGGTCATTTTTCTCCAGTGTTTTGTAGTAATGGCGGATGGCTGCGTAAACACTGTCCAGCGGCGGGTCTTTCAGCAGCAGCACCTCATAATCGTAATCACCCTTCAGTATATCGGCAATCTCCGTGGCATCATACACAGGGTTTTTCAGATTGTCCCAGCCCTTTCCTTTATAATGATCCGTACCGATCACCAGGGCATGGCGTTTGCCGCTGAGTCCGGCCGTTTTTTGTATTTCTTTATTGGTGAGGATGCCGCCCCGTGTTTTATTGATGTCATCACCAAAAATATCCCGGTACTGCTGCAAAAAATTTTTCTCAAAGAACACATCAAAATATACATTACCGGAAAACTGCCAACCCAATGCTTTAGCTTTCAGTAATGCAGCTATGGAGGAAGATTTATAACCGGCTTCGAAAATATCATAGATATTATAAGCGCTATCAAGCCGGGTAATACAGTGATTGATAATACCAGCTATCTTGTTCTCTCCGGGGATTGAAGCTTCCCTTCCAAACCCATTTGGGACTATGATCACCCGGTTAATATTGAGCATGGTGGCAATTGCGGGAGAATTTTGCATCATGGTCCTTATAAATTCCGGTTTAAATGTTTCGGAAGGCCCGGCCTCAGAGATGAACAATTGGTTACGGGCCTGAATCAATTGGATATGTTCCTGCAGCATTTTCAGTGAAATAAGCCGGATGCCGGCTTCCTCTTTAGGAATATCAAACTGACCCAGGCTGCCTGATGTTATGCCCTTTTTGTCATACGGGAAGAAATAGGTATTAAAATTTGCTGAATCAAATGTCATTACCTGGCTGTAACCGGCAAAGCAGAAAATAAAATAATCATTGGGTGCCGCCTTTGCTGCTATATCTTTCAAAGCGCCAAGTATAGTTTCTTTGGTGGCGTTCCTGCCCAGCAGCAGGTATTCATGGTAATCGGATAGCGGGAGGCCCAACAGGCCATACTGTTTCCTGAAGAACTTATTGTACCCCACAGCATCCGATTCGCAGGCATTGAATTTTTTTATCGCTCCGCCTTCATATTCATCAACCCCAATGGAAAGCACCCAGGCTGCCCCGGCTGCATATTTATTCCGGTCAGTCCGGGTGTAAACAACTTCAATGCGCATCAATTGTTTTAGAGTAGGAATGGTCTTTTTTTCTTCCTTGTATTTCTGCGCATAGTTAAATACAAACTGGTCGGTAATTTTTGATTCGTTATCGTACGCAAAAATCCGCAACTGCCCTTCTCCTGCCGGAAAAGCTTTATCAGTTATTCTGAACAGAGCATCGGTTTGCCAAATACTGTCAATCTGTCCACGGCTTTCAAAAATCGCCCGGTATGAGATGGCAGCACGGCTGGAATCTAAAAGACCTTTCAGGTTGATGATTGTGTCTTTCCGGAAGAATTTCTGCGACCAGGAATTTTTAATAAGTGGCCCGCTGTAAATGATGTACATATGCGCCGGGTTGTTCTTTTTAAACCGGGCCGGGTATTGACTTTTTTCCAGCACATAAGTGTCATTTATTCCGGCACCGGGGCTACTCCAGGCAAAACAAGAACAACCAACCACAATGAGTATGGTCAATATCATTTTCGGGGAAGGAGTAAACCATTTCATAACAATATTTTTTAAAATTATAACATGCTGATATGGTTACAATACCCTCCAGCGGGTAGTTTTCTGTTAATAAAACGAGTTACCTTTAGACAGTAAATATCCGCTAAAAGTGTCATTCAAACAGAGCTTCTTTTTTTTGACTGCATTGTTTCTTTTTACTGCGGTGTCGGCTCAACGAGACGAACGGGGCGGTGTGGTCACCAATAAAGACACTGTTAAACAAACAGGGAACACCTATGCCATCATCATTGGTATCAGTGACTATAAAGCGGTGCCCGACCTGCAGTTTGCCCACAAAGATGCACAATCATTTGAGGATTTCCTGGTAAGTGATGCCGGGGGCAAAGTACCCCAAAGCAATATTGAAACTTTTCTCAATGAAAATGCGGTGCGCAGTAATGTGGGGGATGCTATTTCGGTGATTGCCCGCAAGGCCAAACCCGGCGACAGGGTCTGGTTCTTTTTTGCCGGGCATGGCGATATGGAAGACCTTACGCAGATCGAGAACGGACTGTTATTATTATACAACAGTCCGAACGGTAATTATTTCGGGATGAATGACGATGTGCTGGAAATACTCGACCTGAAAAGGTACCTGTCGCCACTCTCGCAAAAGGGAGTGGAGATGATATTTATCGTGGATGCCTGCCATTCCGGTAACCTGAACGGGGGTGTGCAGGGTGTGCAACAAACAGCATCCGCACTCGCCTCATCATGGGGAAAAGAATACAAGATACTTTCCTGCCAGCCCAACCAGCTCTCACTGGAAAGCACAGAATGGGGAGGGGGCAGGGGATTGTTTTCGCTTCAGTTGGAAGAAGGCGTCAAAGGGCTTGCAGATTCGGACTACGATGGAAAGATCACCATGTTCGAGTTGCAAAGCTATATACAGGCCAATGTAGCGAAATACAGTGAATACAAACAAATACCCATGGTGACCGGCGACCTGGGCAAATCTTTTTTCAAAGTAAACCCGGCGGTACTCGCTGCACTGAAAAAGCAAAAAGAGCAGAACTATCCCCTGCTGGCTAAAGCAAATACAAAAGGCAGCGAAGAAAAATATGCTGACTCTTTATCACCTGCAGGCAGGCAACTGTATTTGTCATACAAAAAAAACCTGGAGGAACAGAAACTCATCTGGCCCAAAGACACCAATGCCTTAAAGGATTACAGGCTTTTTATAAAAAATTATCCGGATAACCCGCTGGCCGCAATGATGCGGCGAAACCTTGCATCTGCCCTTAACAACAAGTTTGACTCCATCGTGTCGCCACTTCTCCGGGGACAAACCAGTTACTCTACCCGTGATGCCTGTTATTATGCCGCTATGGAACTGGACAGTTGTCTCAGCCTGCTGGGTGAACAGCATTATATGTTCACCAACCTGAAGGCCCGCAAATTATTCATGGAAGCCATGTCCTATACCTGGGCATTGAGTGAGAGTGAATTCAACAGCAGTTGGAAGCAAACAGTGGAGCAATCCATTAAACTGCTGGAGCAATCCGCTGAACTGGAACCCAATGCCGCTTACACGCTGTCGGCGCTGGGCATACATTATAATTATATGTTTGAGTATGAAAAAGCCAACGAAGCGTTTAAAAAATACCTCGAACTGCGGCCCAATGATTTTTATGCAAGGCTTTCGCTGGGCGGTTTTTATTTCAAACTGAAACAGTATGATAAGGCGGAAGAAGTTTATTTGTCGCTGCTGGAAAAATTTCCGGACCAAATCAATACAAGGCTGGAACTGATTGATGTTTACCTGTCCAACAACAAACCGGATAAATCCCTTGCTATTATTGACGACTTTATCGCTTCGCCGGAATTGCGGCCTACAGGCTACCTGGCCAAAGGCATTTATTTTTCAAGAACCAACAAAACTGACAGCGCCGTATATTATTATAATGAGGCAAGAAAAGTTTTCCCCGGCTATTGCGCCACCTGCGACAACAATACTGGTCGTATCTATTTTGTAAACGGGCAACTGGACTCAGCCCGGAAATACTATCAGCGGGTGGCGGATAACGACAGTAATTATACCTATGGCCATTTTAACCTCGGCACGGTAGAGGAACTTGAAGGAAATGCCGGCGCCGCTATCCGGCATTTTTTTAAAGCCGTCACTACTGCAACAGCTTCTCAGGAAGGATTTGTTACCCATCTGCAGCTGCATTTCGGGAAAAGCTATCAACATAAGGATGAAAAAACATGGAAAGAATTTACCGGGAGGATGCATATATTCAATATGCAGTACCTCTCTTATCTTTCGGCGCTTTACACATACATCCGTGTGCCGGGTTTTATTGACAGCACAGTGTATGTGGATTTT
>JBQTHS010000185.1:0-7687 GCA_052389635.1 Bacteroidota bacterium
CAAATCGAAGACTGTCCTAAAAGAGGGAAGGCTTCACGGCACGGTATTTATAATGGCCGAGGACTCGTAATATTACGTTTGCCTTAACTTCATTCAGAAAAGAAAATATTGCTTTGTTTAAGAGGGAAAACGACATTACCTTTATTTTTGCGCCGTAGAAATACGGCCTACCCCGATCCTGCATCCCTGGAAAAATCCCATTAACCATTTTTGTTAGTAACGAAAGCTTAAGCAACGAACGGCATTCATCAGCATTTATCCTGGGATTATTTTTTTATCCTGAACCCTTTAAAATAAGTTACCGGTCCACTTCCTGTGAAGGATCTAAAACAATTTGTGACCTTTAAAAATTTTTAAACCCTTGAAGCATGAAAAAGATTTATGTATTTGTTATTGTACTGATGTTCATTACATCTGTGGTCAACGCTGCTGACCGCTATTCAGTGGCCACCGGGAACTGGAACGCCACAACCACATGGTCTGCATCATCCGGCGGCGCATCGGGCGCCTCCGCACCCGTTGCCGGTGATAATGTGTTTATTGAAGGTGGATTTACGGTTAACATTACTTCCACTGCGGCTTGCGCAAACCTAACCGTTGGAACCACAACTTCAGGTACATTAAGGTTTGGAGATAACACTGCCAGAACTCTTACCGTTTCAGGAAATGTATCGATTGCCAGTGGCAGTACAATTGCCATCAATGACTTCAACGATACTCATACTTTTAATATTGGAGGCAACCTCACTAATATTGGCACATTTGACATGAATGGGCCAACCAGTAATGATTTGTGTAATGTTGTTTTTAACGGCGCCGCTAACCAAACACTAAGCGGTGCTGGGGGCACAACTGATTTCAATCTGATAACTATTAATAACACAGGAGCGGCTAATGATAATATTGTAGACATCAGTTCTACAAATTTTACGGTTCCGGCCGGATTTCTGACACTTACCAGTGGTTTTTTTAAGTTATCAGGTTCTTTTTCCATAACGAATACTTTTTTTCCAGCAGCCCCTTCAATAGGTGCTGGAGATGGGTTTTGGTTAAACAATAGTAATGCGACTGTTTCTGCACAGGGAAATTCCACAACATTAACCGGAACTTTAAGAATTAGCGCTGGTACGTATAATATTGGCACGGGAGCCGGAAACTCATTGACGTATGCCAGCGGATCATCCTTTATCATGGAAGGAGGCACATTGAATATTGCTGCACGGTTTTCTGGAACCTCAGCAGTACAAACAACCACTTTTAATATGAGCGGCGGTGTTCTGACAGCTATTACCGTTAGTACATCGAATACTTTGGCATCATTTGATATTTCAGCTGCCGGATCATCCTTTACAATGAGCGGAGGTACCGTAGTTGTTGAAGAGTCAAATGCAGGTACTGGGGGAGATTACAGGAATCTGGCTGGTACCGTATCTATCACCGGAGGTGTTCTCCAATTCGGGAATGGCAGTACTGGCTCTGGTGCTGTGGATGACTTTGATATAACCCTAGCCGGCACTCATAATATGCCCGCTTTAGCGATAGTGGACAATGCCACAAGTGTTCCTACAATGACACTGGCTTCAGGGGCACCAATATCAACTCGTGGAGATTTTACAATTAATACTGGCACGACCTTTAATGCCAACGGCCAGGCCATTTCAATAACAGGGAACTTTGCCAATAGTGGCACTTTCACTTCTGGCACACAAACCACAACTTTCAATGGTGCTGCCGCACAATCAATAGGCGGTACTACAGCTACTACATTTAGCTCATTAACGATCAATAATACTTCAGGTGGGGTTTCACTTAGCCAGGATGCAAGTGTAACCGGCACCATGACCTTTACCAGCGGCGTTTTTACTTCAACTTCTACCAACATCCTCACCATCAATGATGGCGCAGGTGTGGCAGGTGCAAGCAACAGTTCTTATCTGGATGGCCCAATGATCAAACTGGGTAATGATGACTTTACGTTCCCCATCGGCGACCCGGCCGGCAGTTATCACAGGCTTCGCCTTGATAATACCGGCGGCGCTAACGGCGACAGTTATACCGCCGAATATTTCCGTGCCAGTGCAAAAGGACTAGGAACGGTATCCTCTCCTTTATATGCTGTAAGTAATTGCGAATACTGGACCCTGGCACAGAATAGCGGCACCAGCACACCCAACCTTCATGTATCATGGACTGCCAACAGCCCTTGCGGGGGAAATGCCTATACTACCAGCCTTACCGGGTTAACGGTGGCGAGGCTAAATGCCGGTGCATGGGTATTGGCCAATGGTACAGACCAGGCCGCTACCGGTACGGTAGGTACCGGGGGCGATGGAACCGTGGCGGATAACGGCATCAGCCTTTTCGGAACTTTTGCATTAGGTAATACAGCTCCAAACCAAAACCCGCTGCCCGTTAAAATTGGTAATATCAAGGCCTACGAAAGAGGAAGCGGCGTACAGATTGACTGGACCGCCTTTACCGAAGTGAATGTGGACAGTTATGTGATCGAACGCTCAGCCGACGGTGCTACTTTCACCGCTATCGGTATTGTACCGGCCCTGAATGCTGCCGGCGAAAGCAGGTATGGCTATTTCGATGCCGGCCCGCTCAATGGCATCAGTTTCTACCGCCTGCGGAACCAGGATTTTGACGGTAAATCCGGCTACAGCAATGTAGTAAGGATTGACCTGAATAAAGGAATCATAGACCTTACTGTTTATCCCAACCCTGTTCGTGGCGGCGGCTATCTTTCTTATGGCGGCTACCTGGCCAAAGGCAATTACAGCGCAAGGATCTTCAATGCGACGGGCCAGCAGGTATATATACAAAAGTTCAGTCACAGCGGCGGCGCCATCAACCAGACCATCCAACTGCCTGTATCCATGCGTCCGGGGCTTCACAGCCTGCAACTGGACAATGAGGGTGTGAAAATAGCGGGCAAGACCTTTATGGTGCAGTAAGATATTTGTGTGGAAAATACCAGGAGGGCCTCCAGGGGCCCTTTTTTTATTGTCAAATCTGCAAGTGATATTTATTGTTTAATAAATTTCTGAATCGAGGGCATGCCCTCCTCCCTGATCACTGACAGTATATAAACGCCGGAAGGCAGGGAGCCCACATCAATATTTATACTGATTCTTCCGGCTGGCAGGTTTTCAACCTGTTTTATTACTGCCGCACCTTTCATGTTTGCAATGCTTAAGCCGGTCATTCCCGCTTTGCCCTGGTCAAAGGACAGGTTCAGCGAATGAACAGCGGGGTTGGGAAATAGGGTAATGGCTGAGCCCGTTTGCTTCAGGTCAAACCGGAGTATCTTACTGTACGTAAAATGCCTGCTCCTGTCCATTAGTTGAAGGCGGTAAAATACTTTCTGCAGATTGCGGTTCAGCAAGTCATTATCAGAATAGTTATAATCACTCCTGTTGCCGCTGCCGGAGCCGGTCACATATCCGATTGTGCTGAAATGAGTCCCGTCAAAACTGCGTTGTATATTAAAATGGCTGAAATCAGTTTCCATCTCAGCACTCCATTGCAGGCGGATCGTTTCATTCTTCAGGGCCCCGCTGAAATGAAGTAAATGCACCGGCAGGGGCGACACATAGCTGCTGATCTTCCAAAGGTCATTTAAAACACCTGAAGCAGAACCATCAAATCCATAGCCGCCAAACAGCCAGAGGTTGCCAACCCCATCTGTCCATGAAACACTGCCGTTTCTAGCTCCTGACTTATTGGAAATGTCCGGCATTCCCTGTATGCCATATATTCCCGGCTGGTCCACTGTGCTGTCTCCTTTAACCCAGGTCCAGTTGTTGCCGGCAGGGCTGTATCTCCAGAGATCATTCAGGTAGCCGGAAGAGGAACCATCATACCCGTAGCCGCCAAACATCCATAACTCATCTGCGTCATCTATCCAGAAACTGCTGACATACCTTGCGCCGGGTTTGTTAGAAGCATTGGATATACCCTTTGTGCCATAGACTCCATGCTGATTTATCAATTTATCCCCGCTTATCCAGGTCCACATATTGCTTGCAGGATTGTATTTCCACAGATCATTCAAATCACCACAATCATTTTCATCATACCCATAGCCCCCGAATAACCAGAGATTGCCGCTCAGGTCCAGCCAAGAACTGCTGACATATCTTGCACCGGGTTTATTAGCGGCACTGGTTGCTCCTTTTGTACCATACAGCCCAACCTGTTCAACTGCATTGTCGCCTTTTATCCAGGTCCATTTATTGGTGGAGGGATTGTATTTCCAGATATCGTTTAAAATACCAGCACTGCTGGTATCATAGCCATAACCTCCAAACATCCAAAGATTACCGGTTGCATCGGTCCAGGCCTGGCTGCCATATCTTGCGCCGGGTTTATTGGTTTCACTTTCTGTTCCCTGTGTGCCATAATTACCCGGCCCGTCAATGGTGCTGTCCCCCTTTATCCAGCTCCATTCATTGATCAGCGTATTATATTTCCAAAGGGAATTTAAATAACCAAAATCATTATTGGTGAAACCAAAGCCGCCGAACAACCATAGGTTGTGATTGGCATCGGTCCAGGAAATACCGGAGAATATTGCACCCGGCTTATTAGCAGTGTTTGAGATACCCTGTGCGCCATAGACCGTATATTGCCCGGTTGAGCTGTCTCCTTTCATCCATGTCCATTTATTTATCAGGGGATCGAATTTCCAGAGATCATTCAAATAGCCGATGTTACTGGTTCCATATCCGGAGCCGCCAAAGAGCCAGAGGTTGCCGGCAGCATCTCTCCAGGTTGTAGAAAAATTCCTTGCACCCGGTTTGTTGGGGGTGGCAGGAAGGCCCTGTTGACCGTACACACCCGGCTGATTTATGATATTGTCTCCTTTCATCCATGTCCAGGGAGTTTGCGGATTGATTTGGGCGGATGAGGATGCGGCAAATAGCAGGAACGCCACAAAAACTATCGTGGTTTTCATGATAGGATGGAATTGGATTCAACCTAACTTACTCCGCTTTGCCCGCAAATGCAAGGGAATGAACGATTGAAAAACCGTATCAGGTGGAAACACTTAGCCGGCGGACAGGTTTAATATTTATAACCAAAAAGATTTAATAATAAGAAATAGGTTCAGAAAACCAGCCGGGTAAACCGGTTGCCGCATAATATCACCTGAGCTTGTCCAGCGATTTTATCAGCTTCTCATCCTTGCGGATATTGCGGAACGCCATATAATAACCGATAACGATGGCGAACGGGAGCACGGCAAACAGTGCCAGGGTGTTCTTTGTCATCTTATTCATCTGCGTAATATAGAGTATAATGATAATGACCGAAAGCAATAGCCCCGCAAGGCAGAGTCTTGTTTGTAATTTTCGGTCCTTGTACAAAAAGATGATAGCGGTAGAAAGGACCAGGCAGGCGCCTGTGCAAATGAGCAGGAGGAAATTGCTGTCGGCTTTTAAAACTTTATCCGCTTCGATCCCTTTTTCGATGCCCTTGCCGGTAACAAAGGGAAACATAAAGCTTAACAGGGCGGCGGCTGTCGCTAAAAGCAGCCAGAGGGTTTGCTGACGTTGTATCATAAAATCTTGTTTGTTTTATCTGGTCATGAGTTGGGGCCCCCCACTCGTCATCCCAGCCCGGGGTACAGCGGAAACTGTTTCATAAATTCTTTTACTTCCCCTTTCACAGAAGCAATCACATTCTCATCATCTGTATTCATCAGCACTTTGTCAATCAGCAATACCACCGTTTCCATGTGCGTCTCTTTCATCCCTCTTGTGGTAACGGCGGGCACACCCACCCGTATGCCGGAAGTAACAAACGGCGACTTATCATCAAAGGGCACGGCATTTTTGTTCAAAGTGATATGTGCTTTGTCCAGCGTTTCCTGTGCTTTTTTACCCGTCAGGTCTTTGTTGCGCAGGTCAATCAGCATTAAATGGTTGTCGGTGCCGTTGCTTATAAGATTATAACCACGGTTTACAAATGCCATTGCCATGGCCTGTGCATTGCTGATTACCTGCTTGCCGTAGGCTTTAAAATCTTCAGAAAGGATTTCTCCGAATGCCACTGCTTTGGCAGCAATGACATGCTCCAGCGGCCCGCCCTGCGAACCGGGGAATACGGCGAGGTCAAGCAATGAACTCATCATCCGCGGGTTTCCTTTCGGATCTTTTAATCCCCATGGATTTTCAAAATCATGCCGCAGCATGATGATACCTCCTCTTGGTCCCCGGAGTGTTTTATGTGTGGTAGAAGAAATGATATGGCAATGATCAAAAGGGTCGTTCAATAAACCGGTTGCAATCAACCCGGCAGGATGCGCAATATCAGCAAATACAATAGCGCCCACTTTATCTGCAATGGCACGGATGCGCTGATAATCCCAGTCACGGCTGTAAGCTGATGCGCCGCAGATGATCATCTTCGGCTTTTCTGCCCGGGCTTTTGTTTCTAATTGCTCGTAGTCAACAATACCTTCTTTGGTAACACCATAATGAATGGCCTGGTAGGTTTTGCCGCTGAAGTTGGCCGGGCTGCCGTGTGTCAGGTGGCCGCCCATGCTCAGGTCAAGCCCCAGGAATTTTTCTCCGGGTTTCATCACGGCAAGAAACACGGCGCCGTTGGCCTGTGCGCCGCTGTGCGGCTGCACATTGGCCCAGCTGCAGTTGAATATCTTTTTGAGCCGTTCAATGGCCAGTATTTCAATTTCATCCACCACTTCACAGCCGCCATAGTATCGTTTGCCGGGATAGCCCTCTGCATATTTATTGGTGGGCACCGTGCCCATAGCCTGCATTACCTGCAACGAAGTAAAATTTTCAGATGCGATCAGTTCAGTGCCATTACGCTGTCTTTCCAGTTCTTTATTGATAAGGCCGAATACCAGATTGTCTTTTTGCATGGGGCAAAATTAAGAGAGTAGGCGGAATGAAGGCGGGTAAACTGACCGGGTTTTGTTTATTTCAAATGTCTTACTTTCGTTGGCTTTTGATTAGTTACCAAACCACTTAGCTGATAATGAAAGCTATTATACCCGTGGCCGGTGCCGGTACCAAGCTGCGTCCTCATAGTTACACCCAACCCAAGGCCCTTATCCCACTGGCTGGCAAAACAGTCCTTAGCATCATTATTGACCAGTTGAAGCAGGCCGGCATCAATGAGTTTATTTTTATCGTTGGTTACCTCGGGGAAAAGATACAGGACTATGTAAAAAGCAAGTATCCCGGCCTTACTGCACATTATGTGCACCAGGTGGACCGGCAGGGGGTGGGCCATGCCATCCGCCTTACCCGGAATATTGTGAACAACGATGAAGTGTTTGTGGTACTGGGCGACACCATTTGCGAATACGATATACAGGAAGTGGCTAAAAGCCCTTACTCCATGATTGGGGTGAGGAAGGTGGATGATCCCCGTGATTTTGGTGTGGCGGAAATTGAGGAGGATTGCTTCATCAGTCATGTGGTGGAGAAACCGCAGATACCCAAATCGAATATGGCGCTGGTGGGGGTGTATAAAATAAAAGAAACCGAACAAATGTTCCAGTGCATTGAGAATAATATCCGCCAGGGCCTGCGCAGCCATGGCGAATACAGCCTTACCGATGCGCTGGACTGTATGCTGCAGATGGGGGCCAGGTTTCAGTCGTTTAAAGTGGAGAACTGGTTTGATTGCGGGAAAAAAGAAACATTGC
>JBQTHS010000186.1:0-8963 GCA_052389635.1 Bacteroidota bacterium
GTTTGGGGCCTGGATTGCTGAGAGAATTAATAATGAACAATTAATAGTTAATAATTGCCTTGACATCGGCACAGGTACTGGTTTGCTAAGTGTGATGATAACGCAGAAAAACCCTTCAGCAGCAATTGATGCCATTGAAATTGATATGGAGTCTGCAAAGCAGGCAAGAGAAAATGTTGCCGCTTCACCGTGGGGTGGCAACATTAATATATTTCATTCGGATGCCCGGGAGTTTGATTATCAAAAAAAGTATGACATTATTATCAGCAACCCCCCTTTTTATGAGAAAGAGCTGAAGGGGGATGATATGAAAAGAAACCTGGCCCATCATAACGAAGGGCTGCTTTTACCCGAATTGTTGAATATCATTAAAAAGAACCTGGAACCAGGAGGAAGCTTTTACCTGTTACTGCCGTACAAGAGACATGAAGAAATTAAAAAGCTGCTTCTTGAGCATGAACTTGCAATCGGGCAAATAACTTTTGTGCGGCAATCTGTCAAGCATGATTACTTCCGCATCATGCTGGCGGGTAACCTTAAAAAAGAGGAAAAAGGCGAAACAGAAATTGATGAATTAGCGATCTGGAATGATCAGCAACAATATATGCCGCAGTTTAGAAAACTATTGAATGACTACTATCTACATCTCTGACTTCGGACTTCGGACTTCCGACCTCCGACTTCAGACTACAGACCTCCCTTCAGCATAGCCTTTCAAATATTCAAAATGCCTGGTCAGTTCGCCTTTCTTCGTCATCGTAGCCCGGCGAATAATATCTGAACCATTGCCAACCAGATCTTCCAGCACATGTTTGATCAGCTGCTCTCCAAAATAACGGGAAGCATCCCTGGGTAGTTCATTCGGCAGGTTTCCCACCGCCAGGATATCTATTGAACCGGGTAAATAAGGAGCCGTTTTCTCCAGTGTATGCCGGTTAATACCATATACCGGGTCTTCGATGGTCTGGTCACCTTTATTAATGGGCACCGAGCCATTCACATCATCTGTAATATCGGCAATGGTCTGGATGATGAATTGATCCCCCTTCACATCCTCTTTTTCAAAAAGCCGGGGCACCTTCTTTTCCCAATACACTCCGTTCATCAGGATATCGGTCTGCGCAGCATAAGGCAGGAACCTGCATGTATATTTTTCCGGGTGATGGTGGAAATCGTCCCGGCTATAGCTGCCTGTTTCCTTATTCATGTACAGTTCTGCTCCCTTCAGTTGTGTGTAGACCGGATAGGCGAACCTTCGTTGCAGGTAATCATCCGGCTCCACTTCATGAATACCCATCAGGTTCATCACTTCCAGTATGCCATGCGCCACCCTGCCTGAGCCGGTGACAGCGATCTTGACATTTGGCAGCCTCAGGCCAAAATAATTATGTATCAGTTCCCTGAAACTGCGTTGTTTATACACCCTGTCTAATGTAAAAAGCCCGGTACGCTTCCCATAAGCCATCATCCCATTATGGGCGCCCACAACCCCTGCAAAAAAGCCAAACCCGATGATGCGTTGTCCGTCCTCATGCTCCAGGCATTCAAAATCGATCAGGGTTATTTTCTTGTCCAAAATAGCCCTCAGCAATTGCTGGTTGTGCGGCTGTTCCTTTTTGGTGTGAGAAAAGAAAAGATAGGTCTTGTCGGGTATCAACTGGGTAGTTGGCACCTCTTTGATCCCCAGCAATACATCGCAGTCACCCAGGTCTTCTTTTACTTCCACACCCGCAGAAATATATTCCCGGTCCGAGAAGCAGCGGTTTTCAGAAGATTGTGCCACTACCTGTACTTCTGCCGAATTTTTGTGTATCCATTTGCACTGGGCCGGGGTCAGCGCCACCCGGTTATCTGCCGGAATTTTTCCCTCCCTGATAAGTCCTATCCTTGTCATACAGCCGTTTGTCGTTAGAAATGTGCCGCAAAGTTGCTGTTTAAAACTTTTCCGGACAAACATGATTTAAGTCAACCTTTATGGCATGATAAATGGTGTAACTTTGATTGCTAAAAAAATTTATTCCGGCGGTTACATTTTTACCCTTTTCGTTTACAGACAAAAAAAGATGCAGTTTATGCGGATAAATATTGCTTTGGGGGCCATTGCCGCCCTTTCCTTAACCTGCTCATCCTGCAGTAAGTCTGCCAGCCCACCCGAAGAACCGGCCGGGCCTTATGTGCTCAGCTATGGCGACTCCATACTGTACATGAAAGCAGCTGCCGGCGACTATATTGTAAACCCGGTATCCACCCGACCGGGTACTTATAGCGGTTTCCCCGAAGGGATAGAGATTGACGGAGCCACCGGCGCCATCAATATTTCCAAAAGTGAGACCGGGCTCCGCTACCGCATTACCCACACGGCAACAGACGGAACAAAAACAGAAACCAAACTGGTACTGTCGGGTATCACTTTCACTGATAAGTTCTACCATTTATCTGCGGGGGATTCAGTGGCCATTCCCGTTTATAATTCATCCGCTTCAAGGGTGCTGCCCCTGGCAGGCTCCAGTTTTGATGAAGGAAATATCTGCAACAATGCCGGATGTGCGGTAAAAACAACTGATGGCACCATTAATCTTGCTGCAACCGTACGTAACGGCGTGTTTGGGGTAACACCCCGCAACGATGAACGCCGCACATTCGAAATAAAATACCGCATCAATGATGCCAGCGGCAAAACGGAGAACAAACTGAAAGTGCTGCTGTACTGGTATAATACCATGAGCGATGTGCCCGCCGATGTGTGGGAAATACTGAATGGCCGTCAGTCGGAGGGGGTTTTTCTTCGTGGACAAACTGCGGAAACTGTTGCCCAGGCCGCCAAACCCCGGCCGCCCTGTGTGATTATTATTGCCAATTAACCTGGCCCGGTTAAATTTGATATGCAGATGGCTGCATATCCGGTATGAACAGGTTTTTATTGTTTCTGGCGCTGACGGTTACCATGTTGCTGTGCTTTTCCCGCAACCAGCAAACCAATCCCTTATTACTGCTCAGCAAATACCTGGCAGCCGACAGGCTATATCGCAATGCCCTGAGCCTTTCTGCTAAGGCCGGAGATAATGAAATATTGCTGTCGCAGGCGGAAAGCATTTTCCGTCAGGCGCAACTGCAGTTTAATACCGTACTGCAGCAATCAGAAGCATCCGGCAATGATTCTCTTCTGTTTTTCACTCTTATCAAAACGGGGTATATCCACAACTGGCTCGACAGTACCGCCGCCGCTAGAAAGGATTATCAGCGGGCAATTATCATCAAACAAAAACTGCCGGCTGTTCCTGATTCCTTTCTGTTTGCACCACTGCTCTACACAGGCGGTATTTATTATTCGCAAAATCAATTTGATTCTTCGCTGGCATATTATAAAAGAGCAGAAGAGATAAATGACAGTTATTTCAAACCCCTGCATGAATCACAGCGCCTTTATAACCGGCTTGGGGCCATGCACTACGAAACGGGCAATTACCGGCAGGCAAAAAATTATTTTGAAAAAGCTATCTCGCTTACATCCCCGTCTGAAAATGCCCTCCGGGCCAATTACCAGGTTAATATTGCTTCCATGCTGCTGAAATCAGGCGAACCGGAACAGGCAAAGGCTGTTTACGAAAACCTGTTGCCACTGAATGTTTTTACAGATGAAATATACCAGAACCTTGGTATCATCAGCCTGCAGCAGCAGGACTATAAAAAAGCAGCCGGGTATTTCAGTAAAGTGAATTACAGTGATAAGAAAAATATTGATCTGTATTACAACAGGGCCATGGCTTGCTCGGGGTTGAATGAGTCCGACTCCGCCGGGCAATACCTGCACAAAGCACTGGCTGAAAACCTGAAATGGAACGGGCACAGGAAAAATGTGGCCTATGGCCTCATCCTGAAATACCAGGGGGATGAGCTGGCAGTAAAGCAACAATACAAACAGGCATTGCCATTTTACCAGCAGGCCATCATGCAGTTTGATAATAATTTCTCAGAACCGGATGCAAGCAGGAACCCTGAGCAGTTTAGCCGGGTGTTCTCCTATATCAATCTCTTTAACACCCTTGCAGCAAAAGGCGATGCCCTGGAAAAACTATACCAGCAGGAAAAAGACCTGGCCACATTAGTGTCGGCATTAAGCGCCTACCGCTCGGCTTTCAGCCTCGCTGATTATGTGGAGCGAACCTACAACTCCGATGAAGCACGGCTCTTTCTCGGTAAAATAAAACATGCAGCGCACAGCCGTCCGATTGATATCGGCATTCAACTGTACCAGCTGACGCAGAAAAGGGAATACCTCGAAGAAGTTTATTTCTTTGACCAGCGCAACAAAGCCTCTGTACTGTCATTGAATGTAAAGATGCAGGAACTTGCAGCCACCAGCAGTGGCGCCGATGATCTGTACCAGCGGGAATCAACCATCAAATCTGCCATAACAAGGTTTTCGCTGAAGGCAGCCTCGCAAACGGACAGTGCTCATCTGGCAATTCTTAATGCCTCCATCCGTGACCTTGAAATAGAACTGGATAAAATACGGGCAGAAATAAGTGCTGACCCGCAGCGCAGCCAGTTGCTTGCTGCTGAGAAAATACCCGCTATCAGCCAGCTTCAGCGAAAATTAGATAAGACCACTGCGCTTCTTTCCTTTCATCTCTCGGAAGAGAACCTGCTGGTGCTCGTCATTACTCCCATCCGTTTTGAATATTACCAGGCGCCGGTCAGCAAAAAATTTTTTACGGAAATAGAATCACTCAAAGCCTCGCTGTATCAAAGCTCTGCAGAACAGCGCTACACCGGCGCCGGTTCAGCTACCTGGTTGTACCAGCAACTGCTTGCCCCTCTTCTGCCTGCGCTGGCACAAACCAAACGTCTCATCATCATACCTGATGATGAACTGTACCATCTGCCATTTGAAGCATTGCAGGATGAAAACAGGAATTATCTGTTGCAGAAATTCTCCATACAGTACCAGTACTCCGCTGCACTGCTGGGCGGAGAGGGCAGTTCAAAACTTTCGGGTTCCGTTCTTTCTTTTGCACCTTTTGCAGGCGCCGGCTACAGGGATTCATCGGTTTCGCTCAGCCGCCTGCCCGCCTCGGCAGAAGAAGTGCAGCAACTGAACGGTAAAAACCTGCTGGATACTGCTGCCAGCAAAGAAAATTTCATATCCCTCGCCAATCATTATCCTGTTCTTCACTTAGCCACTCATGCCAGTGTAAACAATGAGAATCCGCAGCGTTCATTTATTTCTTTCTGGCCAGGCAATGTGCAGTCAAGGCTCTACGCTCAGGAAATATATGATCTTAAATTGGACAGCACTGAATTAATCATACTCAGCGCTTGTGAAACAGGCGCTGGTCAGTTAGTGAAAGGTGAAGGGCTGATGAGCCTGTCAAGGGCTTTTGCCTATGCCGGGTGCCCGGGTATCATTACATCTCTGTGGAAAGCCGAAGACAAAACAACTTCATTCATCACCCGGCGGCTGCATTATTATTTAAGTAAAAATGAAAGCAAGGACCAGGCACTTCGCCTCGCCAAACTGGATCTGATGAACAGCCCCGGTATGGAGGCCGGGATGAAAACCCCCAACTACTGGGCGCATCTTGTTTATATAGGTGAATATGAGCCGGATCACAAACGAAGTAACTGGCCCTGGGTGGCAGGAGGCATTGTGATTATCCTGCTTGGTTATTATTATCTGAAAAGAAAAAGCCTGCCGTCTTCAAAGAGACAGCAGGCCTGAAGGTTTACACAGGTTGATTTTTTACTGATGCAGCGTAATAAGCGGCAGATGGGTATCTTCCCTGTTCCTAACCACTACATTATTAATAAGTGTATCAAGGTACCCGTTCTGCCCGTCGTACAGCACTTTATAAGTTCCTGCATTCAGTCCGACAATTTTGAATTCGCCATCGTTGTCGGGAATTGCGGTGGCCGTGTCAGAACCGATAATGGCCTTTACAATCGGGCTGGCTGCACGGGGCAGCACCCTTCCTTCGATGCGGCCGGAATGGCTGCGGGTGAATATTTTGATATGCGATTTCAGGCGGTAGCCGTTGTTGTTTCCTGAACCGCTGTTATCCACCTGTATGGAATTGCCGGCATCAAAATCAATCCAGAAGAGTACCTGGCCGGTTGGGGTGATCTCAAAATTGTTAGCCTCCAGGTTCGCCACCACCTGCCTGTCCTCGTCTTTAATTCTCAGTGGAAAATTTTGCCCGTTCAGCATGGCGCTGTTTTGTGTGCCCAGCGTCAGCCTGATCTTTTTAATTCTTGCATTGGGCAATGTGCCGGTGGCAAACAAAGTGTCCAGCCCGTTGCGGAAACGAAGAATGTTATAAACACCGGGGCGGATGCTCAAACTCACCCATCCGCCATTCGGGAGCGTATCATCTTCCAGCTTCACTTCCAACTGCTGCAGGTCAATGAACACACTGTCAAAGATGGGTGTCTGGTGGTCGGTCAGGTAAATGGTAACAGCATGGGGCTTGTCAGGGTCGGTAATGCTGCCGGAAATATCTTTCTGGCAGGAATAAATAATGGCGGATACTGCAAGCAGCGCCAGGGCTGCCTTTCCTAAGTGCTTTTTCATAAATGGAGTTTTCATTTGTACAATCATGTTGTCTTTCATGAGTAAACCCCGAAGCTGTGTTTGTAACCCGGCATAAAAAAACCTCCCCCAACCCTGAGCAACAGGAAGGGCGGGGGAGGCTACCATTAACCACTGGCAAGCTCTATCTCCATTTGAGCATCTTTACCTGCCGTATCAGGCGGTTGGAAATTTCGCTGTGATATTTATGCTCTTCATCAGCCTTTATCTTCCGCAACAGTGGCAGGGCAAAATCATAATCCTTGTTGCTGACATATGCAAGGGCCAGGTAATATTCCGATTCATCATTCAGTGCCACAGTGGCTGATTGCCTGTTCATATCCAGCACTTCATTAAAACATTTGATGGCTTTGCTGTTGTCCTTCAACTCAAGGGCAGCAGTACCGCAGAGGAATTCCCCTTTGGCTGTTTTGTCTTCCCCGGCGTCATGAATGCGCAGCACTTCTTTGTAATTCTTTTCGCTGTAGGCTTTTTCTGCAGGGGTAGGTCCTGCATTACTATCATCACGGGTAATACTCAGCTCATAAGTGCGGTAATTAGAAGAAAAAACTTTACCTGATGAAAGAGTGAAAAAAGTATAAGCCATATAACCGCCAATCAGCAGGATAAGACTGGCTGCTGCGGCCATACTGTAACGCAGTATTTTCTTTGCCTGACTGATCTTCCGCAGTTGCGGCTGCATTTCCTCCATCATGGTTCCGTGTATGCCACCGACTTTTTGCTTCAACCCGTAATGCCGGATAGCTGCACGGGTTTGCAGCAGGCTTTCATACTCAGCCTGAGCCGTCGCACCGGAAGCAAGCCATTCTTCCACCGCCTTCTTATCGGCCCCGGTAAGTGCTCCGTCCAGGTAAAGCACCAATTGTTCTGACATATTGTGCGTAGAATTATCCATGCAATAGGTTTTTCAGGGTTTGTTTTAAATGCGGTTTTCCATTCAGCATCTGTTCTAATTGTTTCAGGCATTTGTATTTTTTATTCCGGACCACCTGCTCATTTTCATAATCGGTGGCTTCCAGTATTTCCTTCATCGAAAGATTTTCGTAATAAAACAGCAGTAATATCTTCCGGCAGGTTTCGCCCAGCGCTGCCACCAGGGCGGCAATCGTTGCTTTTTCTTCCCGGTCCGCTATCAGGTGGCTGCTGTCTGCCTCCATCCGCTCCTGCCCTTTTTCATACTTTTCTTCCCTGGCCATGGCCCTGCCCCTGCGTTTCAGTTCATTCAGCCAGGTGTGGCGGTTCATGGAGAATAAAAACGTTTTGATGCTCGACTCACCCCTGAACTTATCCTTCTGCACCAGTTCAATAAAATTCACCAGCACTTCCTGAAAAATATCCTCCGCATCCTGCCTGTTCCCGCTGTTTTGGGTAATATAGCGGCTCAGGCCCTCAAAATGGCTGCGGTAGATGGCTTTAATAGTCTCATCCATTCGCTGCCCGGAACGAAGGTTGGCCACCATTTCCGCATCCGGGAAGTTTCTGATCACTTCCATGCTATATTCGGTTATTTGTAAACAAACAGGCTAATTTTGTAACCTAAACTAAGCATTATTTGTTAAGAAAAAACAGGACTTAAGTACAAACGGCATGAACTATTTTGAACTCTTTGAAATACCCGTACAGCTAAAAGTTGACAGGAACTCATTACCGCTCAGGTATTTTGAACTCAGCAGGAAATATCACCCGGACTATTTTGCCAATGAGCCGCAAGAAGCGCAGGCCATGGCCCTGGAAAAATCAGCTTTGCTGAATAAGGCTTTTAATACCTTTCAAAATCCGGATGAGACCATTAAATATGTGCTGCAACTGAAGGGACTTTTAGAGGAAGAAGAGAAGTATGAACTGCCCCCGGGTTTCCTGATGGAAGTGCTGGAAATAAATGAAGCGATGATGGATGGTAATGAGTCAGGAGGCGGAAGACGGAAGACGGGAGACAACCAAATCGAATCAACGATTGACAAACTGCAATCAGGAATATATGAACCTGTTAAAAAAATTGTGGAGCATTATAAGGAAGGCGTTACTTCCAAAGAAGAATTGCTGCAGGTAAAGGAATATTATTACAAGAAGAAATATATTGACCGCATCCGGCAGCAGCTTTCAGCATGACGGTATTTTAAATTTCACCGTTCTCATTTTAGATTTTACATTTGCTCCCCATTGCCCGGGTGGCGAAATTGGTAGACGCAGCAGACTCAAAATCTGCCGTCCGCAAGGATGTGCTGGTTCGATTCCAGTCCCGGGCACAAAGAGGCTGTCTCAAAAGGGAGTAAAAAAGTATCACAACGAACACAAAGAAGGCACAACGGACACAAAGACTATTAATATTAAAGGCTATTTGCGTTGTGCTCTTAGTGTTTTCTTAGTGTTCGTT
>JBQTHS010000187.1:0-26394 GCA_052389635.1 Bacteroidota bacterium
TTTCGGGCTGGTGGCTGTCGGCGATTCTGCCTTATACAGCAACAATGGGGGCCAGCAAAACACGGCCGTGGGTTCTAAAGCAGGTTTCAGCACCAGCACCGGCGACTTCAACAGCTTTTTCGGTTTCTATGCGGGACTTTCCAATACAACGGGTATTAGTAATGCAGCGTTTGGTAATACCAGTTTGTTAAGCAATGTTTCAGGCAGCGCCAATACTGCATTTGGCGCAAATACACTTTCATCCAATAGTACCGGCCAGCGAAACACGGCAAGTGGCTATATTTCCATGCAGTTAAATACAACCGGTTCAAGAAACACGGCTTACGGACATTCTTCCTTAGGGTTGAATACTACGGGCAACAGTAACGTTGCAGTCGGTTACCAGGCGCTGCTGTCCAATCAAACCGGAAATAACCTTGTAGCCGTTGGCGATTCTGCCCTATACAGTAACAACGGAGGCCAGCAAAATACAGCTGTGGGTTCTAAAGCAGGTTTCAGCACCAGCACAGGTGATAACAATAGTTTTTTTGGTTTCAGGGCGGGCTTTTCCAATACCACTCAATCAGCTAATACTGCAATCGGATCGCAATCATTATTTACGAATACTACCGGCAGCGCCAATACAGCCGTAGGCGCACTTACACTTTTCGACAATAGTACCGGCCAGCGAAACACGGCAAGTGGCTATACTTCCATGCAGTTAAATACAACCGGTTCAAGAAACACGGCTTACGGACATTCTTCCTTAGGGTTGAATACTACGGGCAACAGTAATGTTGCGATAGGTTATCAATCGCTTTTTTCTAATACAACACTCAGTAATTTAGTAGCAATAGGAGACTCAGCCTTATTTAATAATAATGGGGGTATCGGCAGAAATACGGCTGTCGGATCAAAATCAGGGTTTAGCACCGTTGCTGGCAGTCAAAACAGCTTTTTTGGTCACAGGGCAGGTTTCAATACCAATGCAAGCAACAACAGCTTCTTCGGGTATGCAGCAGGTGAAACATCTGCCGGCGGGGATAATACCGCTATCGGAAGCCAATCTTTGAGTGTGAATGGCACAGGAGAAAAGAATACAACTGCCGGGCATGGCAGCATGTTCCTGAATTCAACAGGCAATAATAATACTGCTTACGGAACTACAGCCCTTTTTTCAAATACAAGCGGGGCTAATAATGTTGCAATTGGTATAGCAGCTTTGTTCAATAATGGCAGCGGTAACACCCAGGTGGCAGTTGGAGATTCGGCTCTATATAGTTTTAACGCAGTAACCAATGGAAGAAACACCGGGGTGGGTTCCCGTTCACTTTTTGCTGTGTCAAGCGGTATAAGAAACACTGCCGTGGGGTTTGAATCGCTTGTATCACTATTAACCGGAGATAATAATACAGCTATCGGCTACCAGGCCGATGTAACCGGCAGCGGCATTAATAACGCAACAGTGATCGGCAGTGGTGCATCCGTAAGTACGGGGAATACTATGGGATTTGGAAATGCCAACGTAAATAAATGGGTCTTTGGCATTTCAACCACATCAGCAGCCGGCCGTGCCCTGGAAGTGGGATTCGATGGCACAAATGGTAACGGCGCCTATTTAACAACCGGGGGCACCTGGACCAACACGTCTGATTATTATAAAAAAGAAAATTTCAGTAATATCAATGGTCCTGCACTTTTGCAAAAAATAAAACATCTTCCTGTTCAGCGCTGGAAGTATAAAGGCACCAATGAATATCATATCGGCCCGTATGCACAGGATTTTAATAAACTGTTTAATGTAGGCAGCGATGATAAGGCTATCAGCAGCGTAGATCCGGCAGGCGTTTCACTGGCGGCTATTAAAGAGCTGCTAAAAATTGCAGAAATGCAGAATGCTGTGATTGAAAACCTGGAGAAAAGAATCAGTGCCCTCGAAAAAAGGAATTGAATAAAAAAACTGACCTTTAGTAACGCCAATCAAAACAAAGCTTTATGAAACCAGTTTTTCTTTTTACAAATGCCGTCTTGTTGTTTTCACTGTACTGCATCGCCCAGCCTACCGATGCAGAGATCAAAAAACAGATCACCAATGCGGGGACCAAGGCCATCAAATTCACCAAAACCACCGGCACCCGGCAGTGGAACAGTGATATCGGAAACTGGGAATGGGTGAGGGGAGTGGAAGTGGTTAGGAAAAGCGATTACCCGGGGGTGGACCTGGTGGTGGTGGGCGATGTGGTGTACCAATATACCGGTGCAGGCAAATACAACTACTGGAAGTTCCGCACCATCAGCAACCAGTATTTGGGTATCCCTAATCCTTCCGAAGCTGATATCAATACATTGCTGAGCCAGGACTGGGCAAAATTTTACGGCTTTTATTTTCAGAAAATCACAAAACTGTACTACCCGCCTGTACTGGCGGATGAGCCTTCATGGACCTGGCATACACCCAATTCAGTAGAATTTAAAATGAAGCTCAAATTTGACCATATTATCAGTTATACAGAAGTGGAAACAATCGAAACGATCTGGAATGTGCGGCTGTACCGGGACGACCCCAAAGCGGCCTGGAATAACTTCCTGGCTACCCGGAGTGGTGATGATCCCGATACCAAAAGAATGGGCAAGCAGTCCTATTCAGCAGAACAGGTAAGGGACCTTGAAAAACAAACGCTGGCATTTACTATCAATGAGCAGGGGGCCCTGCAAAAGATCAAGTCACTCCCGCAGGTAGAGGTACCCGCTTTTACCGGTCCAAGGGAAATGGTGGACTACCTGCATAATGTTCTGCGCAACGGCACACCTGAAGAATTTGAAGCTGTATTGCTTCAGGTGCTGTCTCCTTATTTCTTTATGCAGGGAAGCGCTACACAACTCACCGCGCAGTCAAAGCAACTGATCGCTTCAACCATATCCACAGCCTGGAAAAACAAAGCCACCTACCAGCAGCAGTACTGCCAGCAATACCTGGTCAACCAGTCCCTTTCGTCGAGGTCTCATATATATGTATTGGGCTGTATCAACAATGTGAGCAGTGTTTTTGGAGTACAGGCCTTTAATGTGGGTTATGTGGAGGGGGTGGCGCAAACAAAATGGAAGCTAACTGAATTGAGAGTGGGTGTAAGACAGGACCAGGATGCCATTGACTATATCAATTCCTTCAGCGACAGGAAGAAGCTTTGCCCCAATGACTAATATGAAATAAACAGTGCAGGCTAAACTATTTTTATCAAACGATGTCCTACGTCAAATTCTTTTTATTATGAAATGCAAAAAACTCATTTCCTGTTTTCTGACAGGATTGATTACTACTGTGGCAATACAGGCGCAAACCCAATCCGGTACCGACTCAACCGGTCTGCCAGGAGACAATTTCAGCCTGCAGGGTGCCCTTCAGATGTTTCAAAATGCGGCAACGGTCGGGGACTTTGAAAAAGCACTTAATAATGAGGGCAATCATGTAAATAATCTGGATTTAAACGGGGATGGGGACATTGATTATGTCCGTGTAATTGATAAGTCAGAAAAGGAAGCACATGCTTTTGTGCTGCAGGCCGTCGTTTCAGAAAAGGAGAGCCAGGATATAGCCGTCATTGAACTGGAAAAAACCGGGGACAGCACGGCCGTTATCCAGATCGTCGGGGATGAGGATATTTACGGTGAACAGGTGATTGTGGAACCGGATGGCGGAGGTGATGATGAACCGGGTAATAACAAGGGAAGTGGTCCCAATGTCAATTATGAGTATAAGCACCCCCGCATTGTTGTCAATGTCTGGTTTTGGCCTTCGGTAAGGTTTGTATATGGCCCTGTTTACCGCCCGTGGGTTTCGCCCTGGCGCTGGAAATATTATCCTGTCTGGTGGAAACCCTGGAGGCCTTTTCATTGGAAAGTCTGGCATCCCTTCCGGGTTCATTATCATCGCCCTTTTGTGGTAGTACATACTCACAGGGTAGTTCATGCACACAGAGTCTATACCCCTTTCCGCACCACATCAGTAACAGTCCGTAACCGCCATTCAACCGCCGTTGGCAACTACCGGGTAACCCGTTCAAAAACTACTGTCACCGGGCCCGGGGGCAAAAAAACAACGGTGAAAAAAACCACGGTGAAAGGACCAAAAGGCGGAAAAGCGACTAAAACAAAGGTGAAGCGCCATTAGGTAAGTATTGCAGAGTTTCAATAAGGCGGGGGGTGCTCCGGCCGCCTTCCTATGGCGGACATACTGATACTCCACACATTGTGAATTTCTTTTTATAAATACCGCTTCCAAAATTTGATTTTTTTCAAATTTGGCATTAACTTTCTGTCATTCAGAATCCCACCTGTACCAATCCGCACCCCTCCGAAAAGAGAAAGACTCTTTATTTTATCACTTTTTAAATTTAAATGCCATGGTTCAGGTTGACATCTCACAGCTCTCAGGCGAGTGCAATGCCTGGAGGGACAAACTCCGTCAGTTCAAAGAAGAATTCAGCAAAGACGAGACAAAACTCCAGGAAACCACCCGCCAGTCCCTTTCCAAAGAACAGTTACAGGACGTAGAGCATTTACACAACCAGTTTCACATCCAGCTTATCAACATCCACGACTTAAAGCAATCCATCAAGACACATGACCGCAAGATGCAATTTGAAAAAGTTGCCTTCAATGGTTTTGTGAATGAGGACAGTCTGGCCCGTCATGAGGCGATCCATGAAGAATACCAGTCGCTGGAACAAACCCTGCTTGACCTCCGTGAGGAGTTCAGCGATTACCTGAAACGAACACAGTAAGCCAATAAGCAATGAGCAATTGACAATCGGTAATTGTCGTTGCCCGCTACTTGCAGAGTTTGCCTATTGCCAATTGTCTATTGAAGAAACCCCATTAAATTCTCAAAGACATAACGATTCTTCATCTCTAAACCTGATTGCCATGCCAGAATTTGATACCTCACATGTAAAAAATATTGTCTTGCTGGGCCATGCCGGCTCCGGTAAGACCACCTTAGCGGAGTGCATGCTATATGAAGCGGGCATAATATCCCGCCGCGGCAGCATAGCCGAACGAAACACTACAGGAGATTACCACGAACTGGAACAGGAACGTGGTAATTCTATTTTCAGCAAGCTCCTGCACACCAAATGGAGGGGTTATAAGATCAATATCCTTGATACACCCGGTTATGACGACTTCACCGGCGAAGTGATCTCCGCCCTGCGGGTGGCCGACACCGGTGTGATGCTGCTGAATGCCGTGATGGGCGTGGAAGTAGGCACCGACATCATCTGGGAATACACCGAAAAATTCAGGACCCCGATGATCTTTGCTGTAAATAAACTGGATGATGACAATGCCGACTTTGACAAGACCCTGCGGGAAGCAAAGGCCCATTTCGGTAACAAAGTGGTGCTGGTACAGTACCCTCACCAGACCGGTGCAGGCTTTCATGAAATTATTGATGTACTGCGGATGACCATGTATAAATTCAAAGATGGTGGCGGCAAACCCGAAAAACTGCCCATCCCCGATGATGAGAAGGGAAGAGCTGATGAACTGCACAAAGAACTGATTGAAGCGGTGGCCAGTAATGATGAGACGCTGATGGAAAAATATTTTGACAAAGGCGAACTGGATGAAGATGAAATGAAGGATGGCATGAAAAAAGCCATGATCAACCATGACCTGTTTCCTTTGTTCTGCCTTTCAGGCGAAAGGAATATGGGCAGCGGCCGGCTGATGGGCTTTATTGACAATGTGTGCCCCAGTGCCAATGAAATGCCGCCCCAGGTCACTAAAAGCGGCGATAAACTTACCTGTGATGCCAATGGGCCGGCCTGCATCTTTGTTTACAAGACCATCAGCGAACCCCATGTGGGCGAACTGTCTTTCTTCAAAGTGTATTCGGGTACCATTAAAAGCGGTATGGAACTGGAGAATGAAACGACAGGTGTTACCGAAAAGATCAGCCAGTTATTTTTAGTGGAAGGAAATAAAAGAACCGCCACCAATGAACTGGTGGCAGGCGATATTGGCGCCACGCTGAAGCTGAAAAACACCCATACTAATAATACATTGCATACAAGGGGCAAGAACTATGAACTGCCTTCCATTGAATTCCCTTCGCCGAACATGACAGTGGCCATCGAGCCGCTGAAAAAAGGGGAGGAGGAGAAACTTTCGCAGGCCATGCACCAGTTGAAAGAAGAAGACCCTACGCTGATCGTGGAAGTGTCGCCCGAACTGAAACAAACGCTGATACATTGCCAGGGTGATATGCACCTTGCCGTTGCTAAATGGAAAATTGAACACCAGCATAAACAAGAGATCAAATTTGTTAAACCGAGGATCGCCTACCGGGAAACCATCCGCAAGCTGGCCGATGCGAGCTACCGCCACAAAAAGCAAAGCGGCGGCGCCGGGCAGTTTGGCGAAGTGTATATGCGGATAGAACCCTGGTATGAAGGCATGCCGGAACCCACCGACCTTAACGTAAGGGGAAGGGATGTACATGATCTTGACTGGGGCGGCAAACTGGTTTTCTATAACTGTATTGTAGGCGGCGCTATTGATGCAAGATTTCTCCCGTCTGTATTAAAAGGAGTGATGGAGAAAATGCATAACGGCCCGCTCACGGGTTCATATGCCCGGGACATCAGGGTCTGTGTATATGATGGTAAGATGCACCCGGTTGACAGCAATGATATCTCCTTTAAAATTGCAGGGTTGCAGGCCTTCCGCCAGGCATTTCAGCAGGCCGACCCGCAGATACTGGAACCTATCTATCATGTGGAAGTGCTTTGCCCGGATGACCTCACCGGTTCGGTGATGGGCGACCTGCAAAGCCGCCGGGCCATTGTGGAGGGCATAGACAGTGAAGGTCATTTTCAGAAAGTGATCGCCAAAGTACCACTGGCGGAAATGGATGGATACTCTTCCTCGCTCCGTTCCATCACACAGGGAAGGGCCAAGTTCAAGATGAGCTTCAAGGCTTATGAGGCCGTGCCGTTCGAGCTGCAGCGGAAACTCATTGATGAGTATGCCAGGCATGCCAAAGAAGAATACGCATAAAGCCGGTATTAACTCCTAAATGAAAAGTGGCTCCGTGCGGGGCCATTTTTTTGGTTTACTTTTATATATACAATTGATGAAAGAACTCCCTGACCTTTCGGATCCTTTGTGGTTCCTGCTGGCATCACTCATCATCTTTGCCGTGGTGGTGGGGAGGTATTTTTTGCTCTCGGGTATTTTTTATGCCATCTTTTATATTTGGTTTCCCGGGAAATGGAAGAACAGGAAGATCACACAAAGAAATTATGAGCCCGGCCAGTTCAGAGCAGAAATTATACGGAGTACTGTAACCGCCATCATCTTTGGGCTTTCCGGCGCTATCCTGCTCTTACTTTGGCAAAAAGGATATATCAGGCTGTATGAAGACATCCATGCATACCCTTTATGGTGGATGCCGCTGAGTCTCATCATTGCTTTGATAATTCAAGAAACTTACTACTACTGGCTGCACCGCTGGATGCACATACCATCCATCTTCAAAGTCGTTCATAAATGGCACCACGACAGCCATATTGCTTCACCATGGACAGCTTTTTCTTTTCACCCCATCGAGGGATTGATACAGGCTATCTTTTTACCGCTCATTCTGCTCTTTCTTCCCATGAACGTATATGTGCTGGTGATCATGCTGGTCATCATGTCAGTAAGCAGTGTTATCAATCACCTCGACATAGAAATTTATCCATCCTGGCTTACCCGAAGCTTCTTTGGAAAATGGCTGATCGGCGCCACGCACCATTCACTGCACCATAAACAGTACAAATACAATTTCGGGCTGTACTTTACCTGGTGGGACCGGCTGACAAAAACAGAAAGCCCTGCTTACGATGAGCTGCTGAACAAGCATACGGGCAAAAGATGATTTTTCTGTAATGGTATCCCTTTAGACTGCGGCAGGTGTTTGCAATCACCCAATACTAACCGGCTTTCCCCTTCGTTTGAAAAACATCCAATTCCCGATAGCTATCGGGAGAAAAACCACCAGTATGAAAAGCCGGACCTTGTTGTTCGTGTTGCTGTATTTTGCCTGCCAGCCCGCCACAGCCCAAAAAGACACCTGTAAGATCGGAATCTATCTCAATTCTGTTTACGACTTCAATATAGAAGAGAAAAGTTTTATGGCCGATTTCTGGCTGTGGATGAATTACCGCAATGACAGCGTTCAGTTTAACGAAGGGCTGGAGCTGCCTAATTCAAAAACGGTTGAGTTCAGCCATTACAGCGTGGAGAAAAAAGGAGAAGTGAACTGGGCCTCCCAGAAGTGCAAGGCGCAGATGATGCACCAGTGGGATCTGTCCCGGTTTCCCTTCGATTATCAAAAATTCCGCATTGAACTGGAAGACCCTAACTACGATACCTCACAATTAGTATATGCAGCGGATACGGTCAATTCAAAAGTGGACTGCTCCTTTAATGCGAAAGAGTGGGATATTGTTTCGTTTAATGTAACTGCCGGTGAACGTACTTACGGAACCACTTACGGAAACCCCGGACTCAGCGGCAGCAGTTCGTATCCCAGAATGACGGCAGCGCTGCTTATTAAAAGAAATAATTCCTGGATCATGCTTGTGAAGATGCTGACCGGCGCTTATGTGGCTTTTTTGATTTCCTGTTTAGTTTTTTTTGTATCCTCAAACAACCAGGACTCCCGGTTTGGCCTTTGCGTGGGCGGGTGTTTGCCGCTATCGGTAACAAGTACATTGTTGAGTCTGTCATCCCCGGTTCCACTTCCAATACATTGATGGATGATGTGCATAACCTGACCTTCACACTGATATTGCTGATAGTGGGCATCATTATTTACTCCCTTCATCTTTTTGAATCGGGAAATGAAGCTAAGCGAAGAAAATCATTGCGGATTGACCGGCTGGCTTTCTGGTCCCTTATCAGCATCTTTCTTTTGATCAATGTTTTTCTGATTTGGAGAGCAGCTTCCGGTGGCTGTCAATAGCAGTATTATGAACGGCCTTAGCTATCTGTCCCTGTACACCGCTATGGAGGAGGTCTTATCGCTCCAGCCCGATATATAGAATTTCGTTTTTGAAGCAGTGATAGTATAATTCTTCCCCCTGAAGTTTTCATGCTCATAAATGACCACCCGGTATCCGGCAGGCACTGTCAGTGAACTTAACGCATCATCCGGGAAACCGATCTGGCTCATGCTGCTGTAAGTGCCCGGCAGCAGAGAAACCGACTGCCCCCGGTAATCCTCATCCACATAAATAACCACCCGCTGGTTGGCATCCGGCGGATAATAATTATTGTTGTTATTATTGTAATATTCCTTTTCCTCAATGATCAGCGAACCGATGCGGTTGTTCATTGTACTGGAAAGGCAGGTGTAACTCTCATTGAGTATATAATAAGAACCGCCCATGTATTCGTTGTTGATGTACACTTTGGCCGTGAGATTGGACGGGATCTCAATGGAAGAAATATTATACTTCAGCAGCCCTAATTTATCGCCCTGGTAATACCCGGGGGCCAGCCGCAGACTGTTGCCGCGGTAGCTGCATTCGGTATAAACCGTTGCATAATTATTTCCATAATACCCCCCGCCGTAATTACCTCCTCCGTAACCTGCGCCGGGGTTGTATTCAATAACCAGCGACCTGATCCTGTCGTTGAAAGTGCTTGAAAGGCAGGACTGGGTGGCATCAAAAGTTCCATAATAACCAGAAGCAATATCGCTGCTGGTGTAAACCCGTACCCGCAGGTTGCCATAAATCATGAAGGAAGAAATATTCTGCCTCAGGCTGCCCAGCTGGTTGCCCGAATAAGTGCCGGGGCCCAGGCTGCGGGAATAGCCTTTGGAATAGCAGTCGTTATAAAAAACGATATAGTCATTGGCATTATACCCTGGCTGGAAAGTACTTTCCACCACCATAGAGGAGGCCATATCGTTCCATAATTCATCGAGGCAATAAATATTGGAAGTATATGTTTTCGACTTACCGTTAAAGTTATCATGCTCGTAGATGGTGATCTTCATGCCTGCGGGCACCTGCATGCTGGAGAGCCGGTCGTTATCCATCTTCATCTGGTAGCCGCGGTATTGGCCGGGCTCCAGGAAGTATGACCTGCCCCGGAAATTGCAGTCCTCATATAAGGTCACATAATTCTGTGCAGCGGCAACAAGGATAAAAAATGCACAGCAGGCTGTAAGGAAAAATTTCCGTGCCATAAGGTTTAGTTTGGTTTCAGGAGTAAGGTAGGAAATTTTTTTGACGCATAAAGTTTTAGACAGGGGGCATACCTTTACCTGAAACTTCATTTTCCTCCATGAAGAAATACCGCCTGCTGCCGGCTTTCCCGGCCCGTCTTTCAGCGTCAAAGCAGGCAACAGATGGGGGAAAAATACCGGCATATTTCAATGACAATGCTACCGTGCAGGCGGTATCGGGCGGCCGCAATAAATGGTTTAGCTTTATCAGCGGAAACAGGTTAATAATCCCGAAAATCATTATGGGAGAAATACCGTTGCTGCCTCTTATATGTAATGTAAGCCATGTTGAATAAAACCGTCATATTCCTTTTTATCGCGGCGCCATTTTTCCTGCATGCCCAGCAGGGTGATGAACTGCTGGCCTATTCGGTAAAAGGAAAAGTGACAGTTGTCTATAAAAATGAAGAAGCGGCTGTTAAAATAGGGAAGGTGCTGAAACCAGGTGCTGTCATTAAAACGCAGAAAGACGCTTCGCTGACCATGCTTTGTAACAAAGGCAAGCCTTTGAGTGTAACGAAAGAGGGGAGTTTCCCGGTAAACAACTGGAAAGACTCCTGCCGTACCCCCGGGGGCTCTGTTACCAGCAACTACTTCAAATATATCTGGAACCAGCTCTATGCCTACAGCCCGGAGTATAAAGAAGAAATGCGGAAAAAGAATGATATGGCAGTATCGAGAGGAGACCCGCCCCCTAAAACTACTTCACCAAAAAAAGCCCGGTTGAGTTTCAGCAAAGGGATGGACACGGTTAATTATGATGGCGAGAATTTTCCGCTGTCATGGACCGGCAGTCATTTTCAGGGGAAGTATCTTTTTACATTGTATAATGCAAAGGGGGATAAGGTTCTTTTCGGGGACAGTCTTCGCCAATCCTATATTTCCATTGACAGTTTTCAGCACTTGCTGGAACCAGGTAAAAGTTACCGCTGGAATGTAACGATGAAAGGCATGCCTGCTTCTAAAAAAAGAGTGTTGGTTTATATTCCGGCCGGGCAGTTGAACGATTATATGATCAATCTTTTTTTGCCTGTGGATGTTCCTGAAGATACTGCCTCACAGTTTTTCAGAGTGGCCTGGATGCTGGAACTCAAACATTACCTTGCCGAAGCGCTTATCTGGTATCAGAAAGCCGCTGTAGCTGCCCCGGATACCGAACTTTTCCGTGACCAACTCATCCGGTTTAGAAATGAATTCTGGATAAGATAGAGGTCAGGCCCCTTCGCCATCTATTTTTCTGCCGATCCAATACCCTGCAGCCCCGCCGGCCAGCAAGCCCACAATCAGCCAGAGCATACTGCCCTGTGTAGCGAAATAACCAATGGCAAAACCCACCAGGGCCCCCACAATAGTAAAGATAGAAACCGCCTTCCCTTTCAGTTTCGGGGATGAAACGGAAGTGTCGTGGCTTTGCCTGAACTGGCGAACATGCTCCTTATGCTTTTTTCTATGATGTGACCGGGCCATTGGATGAAAAGTTATGAAGAAACCGGTACAAATATACTCTTACAGATTTTTTTTTCTTCGGCCGGTTACAAACAGGGCGGCAGGGCTGACTCTTATATGTAACTGATTTTTATGTTTAAAATAAAACGAACCATGAAAAACAAGATTCTTATTGCTGCTGTAGCAGCCCTGGGCATGACGGCCTGCAGCAAATCGGCCCTTGATGATAACAGGGCTTCCGGCAATGCCAATGTGGTGCCCGCCTCAGCCGTACCGGCGTCTACGACAACCGCCTTTAGTAACGAATTCAGCGGGGCCAGCGGGGTGGAATGGCAGCGCAACAGCAGCAGCAGTTTCACCGTACAGTTTAACCACAACAGCCAGCGTCATGATGCAGGTTATGATGACAGCGGGCACCGTTCCTCTCATTCAATTATCTGCACCGATGGCCCGGTACCACAGGCCGTCCTTGATGCATTTCGTCAGCGGTTCCCGTCGGACAATGTGTATGAATGGAAGCTGCGGAATGACGGTACCTGGAAAGCCCATTTTATGAGAGGTGCGGATAAATATGAAGCCACTTATACAGCTTCCGGCACCTTGCTGAAGTTTGAGAAATCATCTTAACATGTAAATTCATTCTGTTGAAAGCCGTTCCTTTCAGGGGCGGCTTTCTGTTTTATACCACCCCCCAATCGTATTACCGGATATTCAGTTTTTCTTTCAGGCTTTCCGGTAAAGCCTCTTTATTCACCAGCATAATAACCGTTTTCATCCGGAAATAGTTTTCTTCCATATACAGGTAGCCTTTGTATTTGCTGAAGTAACTGCTTCCCCAGGAGTTTTTCATATAATACCATTTCTTCCCCTTTTCATCACGGCCAGCACCTGCCACCTGCAGCATGTGATCCCTTTCGGTAATTTCTGTTTGGTAATTGACCAGCCGAAGTTCGTCATAGTTGTATGCTGAGCCGGTAGCTATCGGCTCCGGCAGGAGGGCATATCCGCCCCAAAAATCAAAACCGGCATCAGTCACATCGCCTTCCCAGCCCACTGACCAGCCTTTGTGCAGGGCGGTGTCCACCAGCATCTGCATATCGGCCAGTGTGATGTTCCAGAAACTGTCGTTGGCCCAGTTATATTTATCGGCCAGTATAAATTGCTTGTACAGTAGTTTGTCGGCAAAAGAAACCAGTTGGACATAATCATCGGCAAACCGCACAACTTCCTTTGCAAAGCTGGCAGGGGTGTAAACTTTTTCCTTGTAAACAAAACTGACGGGCACTTTGCCGAGGTATTTGTCTAATGTATCATTCATCTGCCGCAAGTCATCATTGTTTAAATCCTTTTTATCTTCTTTTAATAACCGGTGTGTGAATATTTTCATCGCCGTATCCAGACCGGAATGCTCATGGGTCAATTTTTTATCCGGTCTGCCGTTATACGCTTCCTCAGGTGCTATTCCGTATCTTTTTATCACCCGTATCACATCATGAAACTGCCCGCCGCCTTCAAAATAGGTTTTGCCGCCGGTTTCCAGAAACCTTCTTGCCTTATCAATATAGGCATAGCGGGCGATAAACATTTCAGACAGGTTCAGGCGGATGCCATATTGATGTATCAGGTCGCTTTCAAATAAAGAATTGGTGCCAAATACCCAGCAGGTGGGACTGCCGCCCTGGTCTTTTACAGAAGTACACTCCACGGAATCGGTGAGGCGGATTCGGGGAAGGGTGGGCTCACCCGATGGCTGTGCATTGACTGAGACAATATGAGCCATTATCAGGACTATGAAGAAATTTTTTTTCATGCTTTTTACAGAACTGAAAATTACCATACGCTGGTGAACCGGAAGTACCCGCAGCAGGGTATTAGCATTCCATTCATCATTATGGAAGGCAACACGGAGGGGCAGGCAACGCTGCAACAATTTTCATCCCGGACTTGTTACCTTTGCGCAGATTAAAACCGCAATATGAAAGAAGTAGTCATCGTATCAGCTGTCCGTACCCCTATCGGCAGTTTTGGAGGTTCATTAAAGAATTTATCAGCCACCCAGTTAGGGGCGGTTGCTATTAAAGGGGCCATGCAGAAAGCCGGCATTGGTACTTCGCCGGACTCAGTACCCCAGGATGTGCTGATGGGCTGTGTGCTGCAGGCCAACCTGGGGCAGGCGCCGGCAAGACAAGCGGCTAAATTTGCAGGTTTATCCAACGAAGTGAACTGCACTACGGTGAATAAAGTTTGCGCCAGCGGCATGAAAGCAATTGCGCAGGCAGCGCAAAGTATTCTGCTGGGTGATGCTGATATTGTGGTGGCAGGAGGGATGGAGAGTATGAGCAATGTGCCTTTTTATTCTCCTATGCTGCGCTGGGGCAATAAGTATGGTGATGTGACACTGATAGACGGCCTTGCCAAAGACGGGCTGACAGATGTATATGATAACAAGGCGATGGGTAATGCGGCTGAACTCTGTGCAAAAGAATGCGGCATCAGCCGGGAAGATCAGGATGCATTTGCAATAGAAAGCTATAAACGATCACAGGCGGCATGGGAAAAAAGGTTGTTTGCTGATGAAGTGGTGCCGGTAGAGATACCACAGCGCAAAGGCGACCCCGTTGTAATTTCAAAAGATGAAGAACCCTTCAATGTTAAGTTCGAAAAGATAGCATCATTAAATCCTGCTTTTCAAAAAGACGGAACCGTAACCGCGGCCAATGCCAGCACCATGAATGACGGGGCTGCTGCCCTGGTACTGATGAATGCAGTTAAAGCAAAAGAACTTGGATTAAAACCGATCGCAAAGATCCGTTCTTATGCTGATGCAGAACAGGCGCCGGAATGGTTTACTACTTCGCCGGCCGTAGCGGTGCCGAAGGCAGTAGCGAAGGCTGGCCTTCAAATGGAAGACATTTCTTACTGGGAGCTCAACGAAGCCTTTGCTGTAGTGGGCATCGAGAACACAAAACGGATGAAACTTGACCCGGGCAAGGTAAATGTGCATGGAGGCGCTGTTTCACTGGGTCATCCGCTGGGTTGCAGTGGCGCAAGAATAATTGTCACCCTCATCCATGTGTTGAAAGCGAACAATGCGAAGTACGGTGCGGCGGGAATCTGTAACGGAGGAGGAGGCGCCAGTGCGATGGTGATAGAGAACCTCACCTAAGCTTCCTTCGGCAAACTCAGGAGGAAAGGAACGGCTTACAGGCCTTGCTTTGCGGAAATACAGTATTGCAACGAAGCCTCTTCAAATTTGAAGAGGCTTCGTTGTACAGGAAAAATTATGTAATCAGTGTGACCGAAAGCCCCGTTTAGGGGGTTTGGCAATGTTTTTTATTTTGAACTCAGGTCGGCACGGTAAAAAAGTAATTCGCTCCACGCATCACTCAGGTACTCACGGAGCACTTCGAGGAAATCATCAAATGAATCTTCCCCGTTGGCTTTTTCATACCTGCTTTTAAATGATTCTTTGATAAACCCGGGGTTTCTCTCTTTTAATCCCTGCTTATATCTTGTAACTAGCGTAAACTGTGCCGGGCCGGAAGAACTGGCGGTATAAACCGCAACCGACTGGCCGCCGGCCTGCCATGCTTTCTTCATATCAGCAATAATATCCCTCACTTTGCCTCCCCAGCCCAGTTTAGGATACCAATGGGTGACATTGATCTTGTCGGAATAATCCGTAAGGGCTACTGTACTGAGTGTATCCTCAAAAACGGAATACCCGGCCGAACCCCTGTCGGTGAGATAAATGGCGACATTTTTGTTCCAGTCGTTGTTATGCTCTGTACTGATATCACCACGGTTATCAATCAGGTCCCAGGTAAGCGGCCCTTCGGTGATGTGGTAGCCGTTGGCATCGGGGCCCGTTTGGATGGCCCATACCCGCCATTTCCAGTTGCCCGTATGATACTTTTGCGCATGGGCGGCAATTGCTTTTTCAAATTCCAAAACCTTGTCGGCTTTGGGGAAAGCCCTGAATGTACTCATGACACTCTGGGTCTGGCTTATTCCAAATAATGGGATAAGCAGGCAAAGAAGAAAAACCTTTCTCATTTTTGATGGTTTTAGGTGGTTAAAAAAAAGGGTAGTGTCTGTATAGGGGAGGGAAGTAAACAGGAAGATAGGCAGAATTGAATCAAAATAAAAAACTTGGATAATGAATCTGATCATTCGGTTTGCCACTGCCGCAGATAGCTCACTCATCGCAGATTTGAGCCGCCAGACCTTTTATGAAACTTTTGCCCGCCAAAACACAGCGGAGAACATGGAAAAATTCATGTCGGAGCAGTTTAGTAAGGAACGGCTGATGGCCGAAGTGGGCGCCCCGGGCAATATTTTCTTGCTGGCTTTTGCGGGTGATGTTCCGGTTGGCTATGTGAAAATGAGAGAAGGGGAACAGAAGGTTGAGTTCGGCAATAAAACGTCCATTGAAATAGCCAGGATATATGCAGCCAGTTCATCCATCGGCAAAGGAGTGGGCAGCGCTTTGATGCAGCGGTGCATTGAAATCGCCAGAGGGATGAATAAGGAGATCATCTGGCTGGGGGTGTGGGAAAAAAACCAGCAGGCCATTGCATTTTATCAAAAATGGGGCTTTGAGCAATTCGGGACTCATGTATTTAAGTTAGGCAATGACCCGCAGACAGACTGGCTGATGAAAAAAGAATTTTGAAGCGGCCGCTAAACAGCCGGTAAACAGCAAATTGTTTAAATTGCCCTGTCATGACTGCGTTGCGGACTGCCATACTCCCCATACTGCTTTATATCCCCTTCAGCACTTTCGCTCAAAAAAAAGAGGTGACTATCCGGATAGTACAGGATGAAACGGTAACAACTACCGGAACAGATCAAAGCAGCATCATTTTAGAAAAAAATCCTTTAAGATACAGGTGCTGTTGCAAAACATAAAAGGGGTATATGCCTTTGCCAGCATGAACGACTCGCTGTACCGCCTGCCTGATACGGAACCGGTGCCGGACTTTGCAAACCTGCCGGTGCTGACGATGGCCGAAGAAGAATACAACAGGGAAAAGGAACTCATCATCAACGATGAGGGCTGGGCCTACTGGTTTTATGATCCCGAAACAAACTGGCACCGGTTCAATAAGAAAATAATCCTGCTGGACAGCGGCAGGGTGGTGGGGTCAAAAAGTATCAAACAACTGTATTTTTTGCCAGTCAAGCGCACCTTAAAACTGAAAGAGAACAACGAGCCGTTGTACCTGTTCTTTGTGGCAGTGGATGAGGAAGACAGCAATGGAAAACCCCTGAAAGAACTGCTGCGCCGCAAAATCAAAATAGAATGGCGTGAGGAAGAATAAATAAAGCAGTAACTTAGTGCTATAACACCACGCATGCTGCATCGTACCTGTATTCTGTTCCTGATTACCTGGCTGGGTGCTTTTTTTCCTCTTCAAGCGCAGCAGAAGCAGGTACTTATCCGGGTGGTGCAGGATGAGTCTTCCATGCTGGGGGATTTTCAAACCAATATATTACTGGAGCGAAAACCTTTTAAGTTCCAGATATTACTGAAAAATGTAGAGGGTGTTTATGTGTTTGCCAGTATCAGCGACTCAGTTTACCGGTTTACAGAGACCAGTGTTATACAGGATTTCCCGTACCTGAAACTGCTGGAACTCCGGGATGAAGATGTCTATAACAGCAACAAGGAACTGAACATCAGCGAAACCGGCTGGTCGTACTGGTTTTATAAGCCGGAACCGGAAAAACATGCGTATAACCGGAAAGTGACGACCCTCGACAGCGGTCGCATCGTTTGCACCAAAGCCATTAAGCAGCTTAACAATTTGAGTGAAACAAAAATTATCCGCTTGCGGGATGTAAAAACACCGCTTTACCTCTTCTTTGTTGCCGTAGCGGAATATGACGCCAGCGGAAAGCCTGTAAAAGAACTGCTTCGCCGCAAGATCAGGATAGAATGGATGGATGAGGATTGAGTTTTGACCCTTCGTATTATTTCTTCTCCCTGCCGTAATTTTTCTTTCTTTCCGCTGCACTATAATCAGCGCTGTTGCCGTTATTGAGGGCCAGGTGCAACTAATTTTAAAATAAATTTATCTGGTTTTAAACCCGTTAGTCTGTTACGGGTCTATGCGTAACCTTTTAAAAACTATCAATCAATTAAAAATCTCTTTATGAAAGCCCGGATCCTTTCTTATGCGGCCGTTGTATGTGCTGCCATTTTTCTTTTAACATCTTGTCAAAAAGATTCAACGTCTGCGGATTACATGACAGAATCTTCCACGCATTCAGACGACCAGAACCGTTTTTCAGGTGAGGTGGATGCGGCTGCCAATGATATCAATACCGTGCTGGAAGTAAGTCCCGGTTTTACCGGCAGGGGCGGAGATATCCAAACCATTTGCGATGCCACCGTTGCAGTGGATACGCTAAGCAACCCCCGCACCATCACCATTACTTTCAACGGTACCAACTGCCTGGGCAACCGCACCCGCACCGGTGTGATTGTGGTTTCCATGGCACAGGGTGTAAGGTGGAAGAATGCCGGGGCGCAACTGAATGTGACCTTCCAGAACTTTAAAATAACCCGGGTCAGTGATAACAAAAGCATAACCATTAATGGTACGCAGACCCACACCAATGTAAGCGGCGGCCTGCTCATCAACCTCGCTGCATTGAACACCATTACCCATACCATAACCAGCAACAATATGTCCATTACATTCGATAATGGGTCGCAGCGTACCTGGCAGGTGGCCAGACAAAGATTGTTTACCTACAATGGCGGCAATGTGATCATCACAGTAACCGGTACCCATTCACAGGGCGGCCTGTCAGGCATAGCTGAGTGGGGCACAAACAGATTTGGCCATGCCTTCACTACTGCTATCACCCAACCACTGGTTATGAAATTTGACTGTAGTTTCAGGCTGGGTAGCGGAAAGGTGGAGCATGCCACTAGTTTATTCAATGCATTAGCATTGTTCGGGCTGGATGCCAGCGGCAACCCGACAGGCTGCCCCGGCGCCAATCCTTATTATATGAAGGTAAGCTGGACAGGCCCGGGCGGCAATACCCGTACGGCAATACTTCCTTATTAATGTACTGATAATATATTTGAAAACGTCCCGCTGCAACGGGACGTTTTTGTTTTTTCAGCTAATATAATTTTTGCAAGTAATTTAGCCGCATGGCTGTGTCTTTGATTACCAACATTAAATTGCTTGTAAATACCCGGAAGGAAAATAAGTTGCTCCGGGGCAAAGAACTTTCAGAACTCCCCTGTATTGAAAACGCTTATCTCCTTATTGAAGACGGGATCATTGCTGATTATGGAAAAATGGAATCTATCGGCAGTAAGCAGCAAACCGTAAGCAATAGTATTGATGCATCGGGCCAGCTGATATTACCCTGCTGGTGCGACAGCCATACCCACCTGCTGTTTGCAGCCAGCCGGGAAGAAGAGTTTGTGGACAAGATAAAAGGACTCAGCTATGCGGAGATTGCGGCGAAAGGCGGCGGCATTCTCAACTCGGCCCGTAAACTGAATGCAGTCAGCGAATCAGAACTGCTGCGCCTGGCCTGGGTCCGGCTGAACGAAGTGATGCAACTGGGCACCGGCGCCATTGAAATAAAAAGCGGGTATGGGCTGAGTGTGGAAGGCGAACTGAAAATGCTGCGGGTAATAAAAAAGCTGAAAGAAACATCTCCCATACCCGTCAAAGCAACTTTCCTCGGCGCCCATACTTACCCGCCGGAGTTCAAAGAAAACCACCAGGGTTATATTGGTATTATCATAAATGACATGCTCCCGGTGATAGCAAAAGAAGAACTGGCAGACTATATTGATGTGTTCTGCGAAAGCGGTTTCTTTTCGCCGGAAGAAACAGAAACTATCTGCCGTGCCGGGATGAGCTATGGCCTAAAACCAAAGATCCATGCCAATCAACTGAACCTGTCAGGAGGTGTGCAAACAGGAGTTAAACTTGGTGCTGTCTCCGTTGATCACCTCGAAACAATGGATGAAGATGCCATAAGCACACTGGCTGCCTCTGAAACCATCGGAACACTGTTGCCAACTGCTGCTTTTTTCCTGCGTATGCCCTACCAGCCCGCCCGCCAACTGATTGATGCAGGCTGCGTCATTGCGCTTGCTTCGGATTATAATCCTGGTTCATCACCTTCGGGCAATATGAACTTAGTTCTTTCCATGAGCTGCGTACAGATGAAAATGCTGCCGGAAGAAGCCATCAACGCCGCTACCATCAACGGCGCCTTTGCCATGGAACTGCAGGATGAGCTGGGGAGTATCACCATAGGGAAAAAAGCAAATCTCATCTTCACCAAACCGGCTCCATCGCTTGCTTACCTACCCTATGATTTCGGTTCAAACCATATTGATAGGGTGATGATAGGAGGTGAGTGGTTGTGATTAAGAGTTCACGCAGGGTACGCTGAGATCGCTGAGTTTTCTTGTGCATTTATCTCTGCCCCCCGTACCCTCTGCGTGAAATATTATCCATTAAAGTTCATCTGCCGCACAAACAATTCCTATGTCGTATTTTCGGGCAGCATGCTTAAGCTCAGGAAAAAGAAGCCCGGCTTTTTTGAACAGATTGTTTCGGACAACCATATCGTCCCGGCGCATGACCGGCGCAAAGGGCTTTCCTTTCTCGTTTCTTTTTTCGCAGAGCTAAGGCCTTCATCGGGCAAAAGAAAAAATGCAGAAAAAAATCTTCAGGCCGCCACAGCACAATTAAAAAACCAGCGGCTGGTGCTGGCCAATATGCAGCATGCCCTGCTCTCACAGATCAACAGTACTGATCTCACTGCCGCCATTACCGAAAGCGGTATCCCGCTGGCCAGAGGTTTCTGGCAGGAACTTTCTAACCGCCTTAAGCATAAACTGCTTCCCACTCTGCAGGATGAAGATGATTTTCTCTATGTTATCAATAGTGTATTCTTCCGTAAAAATGATTATGTGTGGGTGGAGAGCATTCCCCGGCAAACATGGATAGAATTTTTTGAAGCGGCGGGATTTGATTTCAGCATGACAGACATCGAGCTGAAGAAAGAACTGCTGCAGGCCATGAAGATACTTTCCTTCCAGGTGGCGCAGCTGGGGCTGGAAAAAGTGGTGCTGGATTACCTGCCGAAAGAAGAACAGCATAATGACACGCCGTTTGTCATACAAAATTATAAAGTGCATGAGCTGGAGAAGCTGCTTATGGACAATGCCGGTGGCGACGAAGTGAAGGCTGTTTCTTTACAGTTAAAGAATGATATTGAAAACTGCTACGACCTTATCAGCCATATCCGGGAGAGCCATTCGGAAAGAGGCGCCAGTATTCAGCAAACCTATATCCTGCTGATACTTACCAACCGGCTGCAACGGATGCAACTGATACTGGATGTGCTGGATGCAGACAACCAGTTCGACACCGGCCGTTTTGTGGATGTATTCCGGATGCTGGTGCGCAACGAGAAAAGGAAAAACTCCATCCGTGAATTTCTTTCTCAAGGGGTAGGTTACCTCGCTTACCAGATTGCCGAACACAAAGGCTCGAAAGGAAATAAGTACATCACAGAGACCCGCAGGGAGTTTTACAAAATGATATACAGCGCCATGATGGGGGGCTTTATTATTTCCTTTGTAGCTATTGTAAAAAACCTGATTGGCAAACTGAAACTGGCGCCCTTCCCCATGGGTTTTTTGTTCAGTATGAACTACAGTGCCGGTTTTATCCTTATTGATGAAACCAAATCAACCCTTGCCACCAAGCAGCCGGCCTTTACCGCCAGCGCCGTGGCCAGTTCATTAGACACTAAAAAAACAGCGGGAGAACCCGACCTTGAAGGGCTGGCCGCCACCGTGGCCAAAGTATCCCGCAGCCAGTTCGCTTCTTTCTTTGGTAACCTCATCATTGTTTTCCCGCTCACTTTCCTGCTGGCATGGGGCTATCAGGAACTGTTTGATCAAAAGATTGTGGAAGGGGAGATGGCTTTAAAATTGCTTCGGGATCAGCACCCCTGGCGCAGTGCTGCGTTGCTCTATGCCTGCTTCACCGGTTTTTTTTTATTTCTCAGCGGTATCATCGCCGGTTACTGGCAGAATAAAATACAGTATGGAAGAATAAGAGAGCGGATGAAAAAGCACCCGGTGCTGATGCGGTCCTTCTCCCCCAAACGTCTTGACAGATTGTCGGGCTATGTAGAGAAACACTTCGGGGCGCTGATGGGCAGCATTGCTCTCGGTTTCTTTCTTGGCTTTTCCGGGGTGATGGGAAAGATTTTAGGGATACCATTTGATATCCGTCACATCACTATCTCCGCCGGAAATACTGCCATCGGTGTTTATGGTTTGGGCCTGGATAATATACCTGCTTATTTTCTGCTGGCCGTTTTCTTTGGTGTATTGGGCATCGGGTTTGTGAATTTTCTTGCCAGTTTTTCTTTTGCCTTCATCATGGCGGTTAAATCAAGGGGCATTCATCTTTCCCAGTATCCCCGGCTGCTGAGGATAATCGGCAAATACTTACTGAAACACCCGAGGGAGTTCATCCTGCCGCCGAAGAAGCTGGCAGAGCCGCTGTATAAGCCGCTGGGGAAATAAATTATTTCTATCGTTGAAATAAAAATGTTTTATGCAATACATGATCATTGAAAGGTTCAGGCCGGGCAAAGTAAAAGAAATGTACCGCCGGTTTGAAGAGCAGGGCCGCATGTTGCCCGATGGGGTTACATACATCAATAGCTGGATAAATGAAGATATAACAGTTTGCTGGCAGGTGATGGAAGCCCCGTCATCAGAAAAGATACAGAAATGGATAAGCAAATGGAACGACCTGGTGGATTTTGAAGTGGTGCCGGTTATCAGTTCTGCTGAAGCGAAGAAAAAGGTGTTTGCAGAAAATAGTTAGATATTCCTGAACCTGAATTTCTACCCGCCCACCGATGCTTCATACATCAACCCGCCCTTGGTTTGGGTGAATATCATCACCCCATTTTTATATTTGGCATTGGCCGATGCCCCTGCTGTAACCGCAACGGCCGAAGCCTGCGCCGACAGTTCCAGCCTGTTCTCTTTAAAGCGGTCGAGGTTGGCCTTTGTTTCAAAAAAAATCACTTCCCGGTAAGCCTGCCCGCCCCACTGGAAACCGATGGTAAACTGCGTCATTTTTGCCATGCCCATATGCGCCCCGTTTTTAAACACAGCGCCATTTCCCGCAACGCCGCCGATACCGATACCGCCCTTGCCCACATTAGGCAGTATAACGTATGCGTATGCATTAGAGAACAGGTTATTCAGCAGCCCGTCGCCTTTAATGAATTCGGCTTTAGCAGCTATCGCATCATTCCTTACCTGCCTGTCTTTGGAGCTGAGCTGAGCAGAGATGGCTGTTGAAAATATAAGGGCTGAAAAAAGAATGACGGCTCGGATCTGCAAAAAAGGCTGATTGAATTTCATATCCCGTGATTTTGATACAAGCTACCTATTACAAGCAGTATGCCAGTGATAAAATATGTTAATGATAGAGATAAAATGATTTTCTTATTTTTATTAAGGCATTGCTAAAACCAGAGGATATGAAGAAATATGTAACATTGATAAACCTGCTGATACTGTCCGGAGTTATTGTCCTGAGTTCATGCAGTAAAGGAGGAAGTAATGGGGGAAACGGAGGAGGAGGAGTGACCCAACCAGATATTTATGTGGCAGGAGGAGAGTCAACTGGATCTGGGTCTAACTGGGTAGCCCGGTATTGGAAAAACGGTGTTCCCGTCACATTAACAGATGGCACAAATAGTGCAACTCTTGAATCAATATTCGTTTCAGGAACCGATGTGTATGCATCTGGCTCTGAATTTAATGCAAGTGGAATCCTTGTAGCCAAATACTGGAAGAATGGAATACCTATTACATTGACTGATGGAACAAGATGGGCTTGGGCCCCCTCTATTGTTGTAGCAGGATCAGATATATATATTGCAGTCTATGATTATACAATTGCAAAATATTGGAAGAACGGGACGATGATCCCTCTTACGACTGGACCCCGACAAGCAGACGCATATTCAATATGTGTATCTGGTTCAGATGTATACGTTGTTGGGGTTGAGAATAACGGGTTTAAAAATGTAGCGAAATATTGGAAGAATGGGGTTTCAGTTCCTCTGACAGACGGTACTCAACACGCTGATGCAAGGTCTATATTTGTCGTTGGAACTGATATATATGTATGCGGAAGCGAAAATAATTCTAGTGGAAAGAATGTGGCGAAATACTGGAAGAACGGTGTACCTACTTCGTTAACAGATGGTGTGAATAATGCAAGCTCCCATTCAATAGTAGTGTCTGGTGGAGATATTTATGTTGCCGGAGCAGAATCCAATGGGACTAATTTTGTGGCAAAGTATTGGAAAAATGGAACGCCGACTTCATTAACAGCAGGGAGTCAAACAGATTATACTTACTCAATTGCTTCAATAGGTTCTGATGTATATGTTGCAGGAGAGGCAGGCTCACCTCGTAAAGCTAAATATTGGAAAAATGGTGTTCCTGTCGAGCTAACATCAAATGTCTCAATAGCTTTCTCAATATTTTTAAAACAATAAATCACAGATGAAAATATTAATAGCTTTTTCATTTTTCTTGTTCTTTTTTTCTGCTGCCAACGCCCAGTCAAAGACCTCTGTACCCGACAGCACCAAAAAAATACAAACGGTGGAAGCCTCCTGCGGGCAGTGCCAGTTCAAGCTGCAGGGCAAGGGCTGCGACCTGGCTGTTCGCATTGATGGCAAAGCTTACTTTGTTGACGGTACCAAAATAGACGACCACGGCGATGCACATGCCCATGATGGTTTCTGCGAAGCCATCCGCAGGGCTGAAGTGCAGGGCGCAGTGGTGAACAACCGCTTCAAAGCCACTTATTTTAAACTCTTACCGCTGCCAAAAGAAAAGGAAGCAAAAACCGGCAACCGGAGGTAACCTTAAGCTTTTTTGGATTTATAGGATACTTGTCGTACTCTTACGGCTTAAAATTTTTAAACAATGACCAGCCAAATGCGCAAAACTGCTTTTTCCGTCCTTTTGGGCGCTCTGATGGTTTGTTTTGTTTTTGCTGCCTGCAACAACAAAAAAGACAAGAAAGATGACACTCCAAAGGAAGACACAACCAAGGTGGACATGCCGCCACCGCCACCCCCGATGGATGATACCGCCGGAATGGATAAGGATACGGCCGATACCCGCCCGGTTAAGCCAGGCGAATAACAGTTAAGCTCTGCAAGTTATTTGTCACCCGTCTTGTATAGCCGAGGCGGGTGATTTTATTTTCCGGTATTTGCTTCCGCGGCTGCTTTAATCATTGCCTTCCGGTGGGTGCGGCTGTGGATGAGCTTATGAATCATCCAGTGTTCCAGCCGGTGATGGGCCGGGATGAGTATGGCGGCAAGGCCAACAAAGATCAGTATTTCATACACCGGCGTGTGATTGGTCAGCCTGGCAACGGTAGGGTGGAGCAGGAGGGTGAGGTATTCAAATAGAAAAAGCAGGGAAAGCACTCCTAACAGCCGGATCATTTTCAGTGGCACGGCAATCCGGCTCAGGAAAAGGGTGATGAGGAAAAAGCCGGGAATGAAAATGGCGATCAGCAGCATCTGCAGTTGCTGAAACCGTTTTTTTCTTTGTTCCGTCCTTTCTTCTTCTAATTCTAACTGCCGGAACTGTTCATTGCTCGAAATAACCTGCGACTCCCTGATCTTGTCTTTACTGTTTACTGAATCGTTCAGCCCCCGCACATAATTCACATAGGTAAAAGCGCTGTCAATATCCCTTGTCTTCCTGTAGTGGTCGGTAAGAAACTGTGCCGCATCTAATTCTTTGGATAAAAAACCATCTGCCCTGGCAATGGTAAGCGACAGGTTGGCATAGTGGCCTGCTGAATCATATTTATTGATCTGCTCATACAATTTTGCCAGCCCCAGCGCCGCTTCGCAAAGCGTTTCATCATCATGTGCCTCCCGCAGGTACAGGATGCCGGTCTGGTAATGCAGCAGTGCCTCCAGGTTATTGCCCAGTTTGCGGTAAGTGTGCCCGAGCCCCGTCATGGAGATTCCGATATAATCCGGGTCGTCGCCAGTTTTTGCAATTTCCAATGAACGGCTGTAATAGGCAAATGCGGAGTCGGAATTATCAAGCCGGTCATACGCATCACCGGTGTTCAGCGCAATATTATACTTCAGCAATTCCACATCATATTTGCGTATAACAGAATCAGCCCTGGCATAATATTCCAGCGCCTTCGGATATTCCTCCTGCATCACATATACAATACCGATATTCATCAGTACGCTGGCCAGGTTATGCGGTTTGTTTCGTTTCTCCTCTATCTTCAGTTTTTCGATGTTCAGTTCCAGCGCTCTGGGGTAGTTGCCGATCTTCATGAAAGTATTTGCGAGTATTCCGGTTGCACGGGATTCACCTTCGGTATATTTTATTTTTTTTGCCAGTGATAAAGCCTGGAAGGATAAAACAAGCGCCGTATCGGGGTCATACACACTGGCAGCGCTGGCCAGCCGCCACATCAGCGTTACCCGGTTGGTATCTTCCTTTTCCGTGGCAAGCAGACGGGCCAGGCTGTCGGCTTTTGCTTTTTGAGAAAAACCGGCTGGTGAAATAAAAAGAAAAACGGCCAGGAACA
>JBQTHS010000188.1:0-5035 GCA_052389635.1 Bacteroidota bacterium
TACTGATGCATCAGAGTTTAGGCCAAAAATTAAATAATCAGCTTCGTCCGCAGCATGTGATAGTGAATAGCTATGCCCCCTGTGTAGGTTGTCGAACACCCCGTTGGTAAAAGCGATTTTTTTGCCCGGTAATCTCCAGGCGGCAACCCTTTGTTTTGCCTGTTCTGCTGTCAGCAACTTAGCTGGTATGAGGTCAGCCCTTTTCAAGTTCTCTTTTTTTGTTGTGGTAAGGAATGGCCACAAAGCTAATCAAACCCCCGATGACTATAACGGCCGTTGTGGCCAGCCACAGTATCCATCCGAAGGCAACGGCAATAGGGTAGCTGAGGCCATACAACTGCATGGTTTGTCCAATCATATAGGCATAAGCCCCGATACCTCCGGGAGAGGCAATCATGCCGATGCTTCCGGCAGATAAAATAGTAAACGCCTCCCGGATGCCATACTGTTCCGTATCCCGGAAAGCCATGAAACCGATATAGCCGCCGGAAAAATACAGCCCCCACAATAAAATGGTGAGCAATACAAATTGCTTTCTTTTTTTCAAATGCCGGATGGCGCCAACACCTTCCAGTATTCTTTTGCCAACTGATTTTAAAATTTTGCTGACATCGCTGAATGTTTTCTTTTTGATAAACATCCATATTAAAAATACAGCGATGGCAGCGGCGATAATGATAAGGGTGATGATTGTGTAAGAAACATTTTTCTCTTCCGCTTCCGGCTTTGTATTAAAAAAGGCATCCATGATCCTTGCATACAGGTCGGGCTGTATGGCGAGGGTGATACCAAAAATGATGAGCAGGGTGATGGCATCAATGATGCGTTCAAGGATAATGGTGCCGATGAGTTTGTCAACCGGAACTTTTTCATAACGGGCAAGGACGGTGCACTTCACCACTTCGCCAAGCCGCGGCACTCCCTGGTTCACAAGATAACCAATCATCACCGCAAAGAAAGTATTCATACGGGAGGGGGAATAGCCCAGCGGCTGAATGAGCAGCCGCCAGCGCAATGCCCTTGCAAAGTGGCTTAAAAAAAGAATAAAAAATACAGGAATGATGAGCCAGTGTTTCGCATTGGCAACAGCGGTTTTGATTTTTTCAGTTTTCTCTTTGTCCAGGTTTTTAAGGGACAGCCATGCGAAAAAAATACCGAGACCCAGGAAAAACAGATACTGGAGTATGGTGCGGAGGCGCTTATTCATGTATTACCGAAAATAGGGAAAGAGGTCAAAAGGGTCAAATATGTCAAATCCGTAAGGCAGTATGACCTTCCTGGCTTTTATGATCAGTATGACTTACTATTCTAATTCATCAGCATATTATCAATCAGCCTTACTTCATTCAAAAAAGCAGCGGCTAACCCCACTAGTTTTTGTTTCCCGTCCCACTCAGTAACTGCCGACAGATTATTGGCATCAGCAATTTCCACATAATCGGGCTTGAGACCATTTTGCAAAAGCATGGAACCGGCGTGCAATTTTAGCTCTTCAATATTACCCCGCTGTAAATTCTCTTTGATAAACAGGAGCGATTTAAAAATGGTTGTTGCCTTTCCCCGTTCATCAGCATTCAGCCGCATATTCCGGCTGCTCATGGCCAGTCCATCTGTTTCCCTGAGGGTGGGGCAGATGTTTACTGTTATTTTTCCGGTATGGCCCGTCAGTTCAATCAGTTTTGTAATGACCATGCACTGCTGATAATCTTTTTGCCCCAAATAAAGGTTATGAGGCTGCACTATATCCAGCAGACGGTGCACCACCATGCACACACCCTGAAAATGCCCGGGGCGGAATTTGCCCTCCAGTACTGTTTCGAAAGACCCCAGCTCATAATGCCCGGCTTTTGATGTTCCTTCAGGATAGATTTCTCTTACCGAAGGGAAAAACAGCAGATCGCAGCCCGATTCTTCCAGCATATCAATATCTTTTTCAAGGGTGACAGGATACTTCTCAAAATCCTTCGGATCGTTGAACTGGGCGGGGTTCACAAAAATGCTGCAGACAGTAACGGGGTTCTCCTTTTTGGAAGCTTCAATTAATGACAAGTGTCCCCGGTGCAGGGCGCCCATCGTCGGAATGAAGCCGATGGGCTTCGCTTTTTCCTGCTGAGCATCAAGCCATTTACGAAGGTCTTTTGCTTTTTTAAATAAGATCATCCGGAGTAAAAATTTGAATCATAAATACTGACCATCACCTCATTTCGGCACAAAATAGCTACCTTTGCCCGCCTTGCTAAAAAGAATAACCTAAACGGGACGCCCATGTCAGCAAAGAAAAGAATTTTATTTATCGCCAATGAGATGTCGCCCTACCTGGAGCTGACGGAGTTTTCGGAGATCGTAAATAAACTGGCCATCAAAGCCAATGAGAATAACCTGGAAGTCCGCTGCATTATGCCCCGCTTTGGGATAATTAATGAGCGGCGTCATCGTCTGCATGAGGTGGTAAGGCTTTCGGGCATTAATGTATCTGTGGACAATGATGACCTGCCACTCCAGATCAAAGTGGCTTCACTGCCCAGCGCCAGGTTACAGGTTTATTTTCTGGATAATGAGGAGCTTTTTAAGCGGAAATTCGTTTTCCATGACGAAAATGAAAAATGGTTTGAGGATAACGATCTCCGCACTGTATTTTTTTGCAAAGGCGCCCTGGAGACGGTGAAAAAATTCGGCTGGCCGCCTGATATTATTCATTGCAGCGGCTGGATGACAGGCCTGATACCAGCTTACCTGAAGACATTATACAAGAAAGAACCGGTGTTTGCCCACAGTAAAATCGTTTATACCATCGGCCAGAACACCTTTAAGGAGAAGTTAGGCAGCGGGTTTATAAAAAAAGCGCTGATCCATGCTTCGCTTAAAGATAAGGACCTTGAATTGTATAAAGACGGAACAAACACTGCGTTGTTCCGCGGCGGCGCCAGCTTTGCAGACGCTATTACTTTTGGCGCTGAAAAAATTGAAAAGAAACTGGCCGAAGAATTTTCTAAAGTGCGGGGAAAGAAGACCTTGCAGTATAATCCTGAGGGAGATTTAACAGACTATTTACAACTGTATAACGACCTTGCGGGCAAATAACCGCACCCCTTTCCTCTCCATAAACGGAGGGGAGATTTCTAACCCTGACTAAACTTGTATTGTGAAGAGAAGTTACCTGTTTTTTTCCCTGATAGCAATCGTTGCCACGGTTGCTGTTTTGTTTTCAGCCTGCCGCAAGATCAATGATTTTACAGAGCTGGGTGGTGGTTTAATTCCCCCGGTTGATAATATTAATACATTCGATACCAGCATTTCTGTATTTGCTTTTAACGATACATTCAGCCTTGCTTCCGACTCACTCCGGATAACATCAGACGAAGAACATTTTCTGGGGTTGATTAATACGGATCCCATTTTTGGAAGAACAGATGCAGAGGTGTATATGGAACTGAAGCCTGAGTTTTACGGGTTTTACCCATTTGCCAGAAAAGACAGCCTTAAATTGGATTCTGTGGTGCTGGTGCTGGGTTATGTGGAAAGATATGGCGACTCCCTTGCAACACAGACCATTAATGTCCATGAACTCACACAGGCATTTAAACGGGACTCCTCTTACCTCGTAAGGAAGCAGCCCCTGACTTACAGCGCTGCCTTGCTCAATGCAGGAGGTTTTGGCCAAACTATTTTTCCTTCAGCATTGGATGATTCAGTAAAAGCTTTCCGGGATACAACAGCAGGCCAGGTTCGTTTAAAATTAGATACCAGTTTTGCCCGGAGGCTGATGAACTATGATACGTCCAATGCCTACCGGAGTGATTCAGCTTTCAAGAGCCTGTTCAAAGGTTTTGCCATCCGGTCGGTCAGTACAGGAGGCGCCATTATCGGGCTGAATATGAACAGCGCCAACACCAAACTGGCATTTTATTACAAACTGCCGAAGAAAAGCGGAACATTTGACTCCGTTGCGGTTTCCTATTTTAATTTTCATGTTGACTGCAGATCTGCCAATTATGTAAGAAGAGATTATGCAGGCACCCCCGTAGCAATGGCAGCAGGGCAAACTTTACAGGCGCCGGTAGTTTATATTCAAAAGACACCGGGCTCATTTGCCAATATTAAAATACCTGACCTGCCGGCAATAAGTAACCGGGTAATTCACCGGGCAGAGCTGATCGTTGAACAGCTTTATCACCCAAGCGATGATATTTTCTCCGCGCCATCCAGTATGTATGTGGATGCGTATGACTCCACCATCACAGATTCTTACAAATACAGAACGATCCCGGCATCCCTTGACTTTTCCCCCAACTCCGGATTCGACTTTGTGACATTTGGAACAACACCCGTAAATGCGAAGGACCCTGCAGGCAATAATATCAGGGTCTGGAAATTCAACCTGTCAAGATATGTGCAGCATATCGTCAGGGGTACACAAACCTCTTATGATCTCCGGCTTTATGCACCTTTGACTATCAGAGGACAAACAAAACTGGTTGGCGGTGGTAGCACTGATTATCCTGTTTTTTCAGGTTCCTATGTAAATACCTCAATCGCCAATGGCCGGATAAGGGTGGGTGGCGGAAACCACCCCACGCAGCGGATGCGCCTGCGGCTTATTTATTCAAAACTGTAATTAGTTATCAAGATATGTTTAAAAGCCTTCCGGATTAGCCGGAAGGCTTTGTTCATTAATAGCAGCAACCTTATCTTTGCACACTTAAAATTTGATACATGCCGTATTTATTTACGTCAGAATCTGTGAGTGAAGGACACCCTGATAAGGTAGCTGACCAGATATCTGATGCGCTGATCGACAATTTTCTTGCTTTTGATCCGCAATCCAAAGTAGCCTGCGAAACCCTGGTCACCACCGGGCAGGTGGTACTGGCGGGTGAAGTAAAATCCAAAGCCTATCTTGATGTACAGGAAATTGCCCGTGATGTGATCCGCAGGATCGGTTACACCAAGAGTGAGTATATGTTTGAAGCCAGTTCATGCGGTGTGTTGTCTGCCATACATGAGCAGTCATCTGACATCAACCAGGGAGTGGACA
>JBQTHS010000189.1:0-21145 GCA_052389635.1 Bacteroidota bacterium
ATTGCCGGCCTTTATAACTGAAGTATGGCCAGTGGAAGTCAGCAGACGGGTTTTCCCTTGTAAAATATTTTTCAAGTACCGTATTCAGGCTTTGTCTTGAATAAGAACCTAACAGCAGCAGGTTGGAATGATAATAATTATCCGAGTATTTCAGGTAGTCCGATACGCTGGTGATGCGTCCGTTATTCTTTTCAAAGTCATATTCAGGTACTTTCTCCCCTCCGAAAAATTTTTGCTTCTGCGAAAACCCTTCCGCTGCAAAAGCATCCCAGTCCATCGGAAGCTGTGAAGCAATGGCAGAAAAAACAATGGGCTTTAACGTGGAGCCGGGGCCGGGGTTCATCCGCAGCAGATTGATATTCCCGATTTTCTTTCTCAGTTCTGACTGGGCGATAAACCCGTTTTCCCCCCGGATGGCTTTATTGAATGCTGCTTTATCATTCGGGTCGGGGCGGTTCATATCTTTGATAAAATCAGGCATGGCCAGTAATCTTCCGCTCCCGTCCGCAATGCAGATTCCGTACTCCGCCCCTTTTCTATATGCAGTATCATTTATCATCATCCTTTTTATTTTAGCGGATAATGAATCAGTGAGTCCTGCATTTAATGAAATGAAAACATTTTTACCCGATTGTTCAACTGATGTATAATCGGCAGAAATGCTTTCTGCAAAATTTCTCGCCCAGATAAAATTGCTGCCCATCGGGTACATGTAAAACCGGCTTCCGTTCACATAGTAGTTTCTCATAAACGCATCCGGCTGCAGCAGCAGGATATTTTCCTTTTTGCTGACAGGATCGGTAAAGCAGATTCTGCCGGGGTTCCTCAGCGACAACGTATCTCCTTTATTAAGTATGACAGTCCCCGAACCCTTTTTTAGCTCTAGTGCAGCCGGAGATTTGTTTACTATGCAGGGTTCGTCATACAAATTGTCACTTATCTTTTCCCTGAAAGTGAACTCCAGGCCATGTGAAAGCGGAATGTTTCTTTCACTGGTATAAGTTGTTATCCGCCTGCTGACAAGGAGGCCATCAGCGCCGTTCCAAAGTGAAACATTGTAACTGGCTGTATCGCCATACACATTCCCTGTCCATGACTGCTGGAGATGCGGTGGCGGCTCAACATGAAAGAAGTTTTCATTCACTGTTAACTCCGGTTTTCCTGAGTTCCGATCCAGGAACAGCATCTTGTTTTGATTCAGGTGATTGGTAAACCCCGACCGGCAATACTGCTCAATCTGTTTCCGCAGGTACATCCCGGCATCATCCAAAAGGCCTGCATTCAGCATTCCCTTCACCCGTTCAGTAAAAAGCCGGTCTTTCCTTGCAAGGGGGAGGCGGTGAGTGGCTGCTGAGCTGTCAATTTCGTCCAGCAGTGGTTGCAGGGTTGACTGGAGATAACCATCCATACTCACCGAAAGATCAGCCACACCAAATTCTTTGTCTTTATTAAAAACAGGTTTAACAATAAACAGTAGTACAAATAGTCCGGCGAATACAATGGCGCCGGGCAAAAGTTTGCCGCGGTTGGGGTATTGTTGCAATGAAATATTTCTAAAAAGCAAAACAACAATTATAATAAGCGCCGCAGGAAATAAAATGGATTGTTTGCTGAGGATACTGCCAAACGGAAGGTCCTGGCCGAAGAAAATATAGCGGCCGGTGGCTGCCAGTATCACTAACAAAGCAGTAATCAGCAGGTAATTCAATACAGAAAAACCGGTGACAACAGTTGCGTAACTGTTATTGATGCGGTTGGTGAAATCCGGATAAAGCTTATAGAAAGAAGCTAACAGGGCCGTTGGTAAAAAAAGAAGCAGTGCAAACAATAAAACGGACCAGCGGCCATGCTCGGCGACCAGGAACCGGCTGGTAACAAGATCGGTGGCCTGTGCATTGTATTTGGCGCCGCGGTTTTGCGGGGCATGCGGCAGCAGGTGAAAGCCTGCGGAATTTACAGCGGGGTTATTCTTTTCATAAATGAATGAATTTATGAACCACTGGTTTTGCGCCGCACGGATAACGGGTTCATAAGTATCTCCGTCCTCATAAGCTTTAACGATGGCTTTATCTGCCGGCATGGTCAGCACATCAATGCGGTATTTGGTGATCGCCGCTTTCTCCTGTATTCTTTCCTTTGGGAAAAAAAGGAAAGCAAGTACAAACAAACCGGCAGTGGTGATCCCTCTCACTATCATCCTTCTTTTTACGGAATGCTGAACAAGGCGCCCGGCGGAGTATGCAACCAGGATTGAAAAAACCAAATATCCTGCTGTGTAAAATGAAGAGGGCATATCCAGCAAATACTGGAAAATATAAGGTCCATAAACAAGGTTTGCAGCAAAAAGCAGCAGGCACAGCATCCCGGCCAGGCCAAATAAAAAAGCATTCTTCCTGCTGCCGGCGGATAAACCTGCTATACTGTAATTAATGAACAGGAAAGCTTCGTTGAACAGTAAGAAATTAAAAAAAATAAGGGCAAACCCGATATCAATAAATGAAAACAAAGCCAGCAGGCTGACCGAAAGCAGCAGCTTCACCGGGTTGCTGATGATAATGTCTGTTACTTTTCCTGTGTTGATGCCCCACCAGCTTTTTTCAGATGCCGCCACCAGCGGCGAATGTTTACAAGAGATATACGTATAAGCAAAGTACAGCAGCACCAGCACAATAGCGAGATGACGGCAGGTAGAAGGATTGAAATTTCCTGCAGCGGCTGCTGCACCGCCCAGCAGCAGAATGAATATCCAGCTGCTGAAAAAAACAGTCCTTGGCCCCGCATTCCGCAAAACCGGGACTTTGCTCAATATTTTTTCAACAACCGCTTCATTGGCCGGGCTATAACTGTCCCGTTCCTTAAAGGGCCTACTTAACAGTAAATTGATTTTTTCCCGTGTTTGCAGGTATAAATATTTTATCAAATCAAATCCAAATACCAATGCAAACAGCAATGAAGCGAAAATGATAATGCCAAAATTCCAAAAGCTGTTCAGCTGCTGCAGGGACGGAAGGTCCAACCCTTCGTAAGGCGGAAAGGCTTTATATCTCCAGTACAGGAAGAACCTTGTTGTGAGCAATACGATAACCACACAGGACAATACCTGCCACACCCAGCTGAGCTGGTTGGCTGGTTTCAGCCAGGAGCTGAAGAAGACCATTATAACAAAGAACAGCAGGCTTCCAAATATCAGCCACTGCCATGCTTTAGCAGGTAAAAAGAGGTTGCCAAATTCCCAGCCGAACGAATTAACCAATGAAAACTTCCAGCTAAAGTTACCGGATTGGGCAGGCAGCAGCAATTGGTTATTTATCGTTTTTGTAACGGGCTTTCCTGCAACTAAAGAATTTAACTGCAACTGCAATGGCGCATTGCTTTTATCTTTCCGGTAACCAAGTAAAACAGGGTTGAAGTCAATACTGCTGTCACCGGGGAATGCTGCAAACAAAAAACCTTCATTGAAAACAGCGGGCAGTTCTCTCATATAAGATGGGTCGGAAATAAGAAACTTCATAACATCATGGCTTTGCCATTTTCTGTCATTATCTTTCTCCGGCTCCTCCGTCAGCGGGTAAGAAACCGGATAGCGGCAGGCAAGGTTAAAACTGTCTGCTCCGAGGTACACGGCCCTGAACTGGTTCCTGCTTTTATCCGGAAATCCGAGGCCCCAGCCCAGCAGGGCTTTGTTCCCGACTATTGCTGAAAAAGAAAGATCATTCACACTGATAAAACTATTATCGAACTGAACTGCACCTGCGGATTGAAACAACCGTCCTGACAAAAAGAATCTAAGTTCCCCTGATTCACCGGCAGAAAAACCATTTCTCAGCAGCATGATATTCCTGAGAGCATCAGACATTTGCTCATGACTGTACCAGCCCGAGTTGATGAACGATGTATCATCATGGAATACACTCCATGCCGAGAGTCCCCTTCTGATAGTTTTGCCGGCCCTGGAAACCACCCGGTTATTGATCATCAGCTCCAGACTGTTATCTGCATGCCCGGTAATTTTTATCACTGCTGAATCAATCCGGCAGGAGATATTGTGAGCCGCAACCGGGTAACTTACTGAAACCAGCCGGGTTGTTCCTTCATCCGAAATGTAAAAGGGTTCTTCAGAGTAGGCCGATGTTACGAAAACCCTGCTCTTATCCTTTGCCAGCAAAAAACTGCTATAGTGATTATGTTTATAATTAACCGTATCAGTTCTCCCCAGTATTATCTGTTTCGTTACTGTGAAACCGTCATGCCGGATGAAGTGATGGTCAAGATTGCTGAAAGTCTTTAGCCGGAGCGGCGCATGGATATTGAAGTACAGAAAGGAAAAACATCCGGCGGCAATCAGCAGGAATACCCAGGGAAACAACCTGCGCTGGAAGCCGTTTTTGATGAAACTGCGGTAATAAACCAGCCCATAGCCAATCATCAGCGAAATGGCAAATACATACAGGAATGTGAGGCTGGTCATGAATTTCAGCATGGCTACTGGCTATTCAGGTTTGTTTCATCAAAAACAGGATAGGAAAGATGGGTGACCGAGGCTTTGTTCAGTGCCATTCGTATTACCAGCGCCCTGCTGCCGGATTCTGTATTGAGTTTTTTCAGCAAAGCCGGATCAGGCGGGTTTCCATTGGCAAAAGCTTTTATCCTTTCCACAATGGTGCCGCCAACTGAAAGATCACTCACCCGTAGGTAGAGATACTCTATGTATAACAACGAAAGTGAAATTAGCAGGTCCAGCAGTTTTTCCCGGTCCGCAACACTCATTTTAGCCGGGCTGTTCTTGTTGGCATCTGTAACAATCAGTACTGGTTTGAGAAATTTTTCATAGGCATACGCCACTAAAGCATTCTCGGTATCCAGCACTCCCTGCATCGCCTGCGACTCATCCTTCGCTTTTTCATAGCCGGGATAATTTTTCACCTTATATGTCTTTTGAATCCCATGCCTCAGCGAGTCATACTCATGCTGAACTCCGTTGTACTCACTGATTACCCGGCCAAGACTTTCGTTTTCCTTTGAAAGCTTATGGAGTTCAGCAGTCAGTTCCCCGATCCTTTCTTCCGGCGATCGGGCTGTAACCGGTTTTTTGCCATTTTTATTCCCCCCTGACAGGCCCGGCCGGTTCGTTTTTTCATTTTGCGTCAGTAGTAGTAAATGCTTTCGCTGTCTGTAAACCAAAACCAGCACCCCACAGGTTGCCAGGAAAATGACTGTCAACCCTGCAAATATGTATATCGCTGAATTATCCCTTTTCACAGGTGCTGTGACGACAGGCAGACTCTCCTTTTTGGCAGGGGCATATACAGTCATCAGCGAGTCCAGTTCTGAACGCAGCAGTACCGGGTCTCTTTCCAGTTTTTCTTTCGCCGTAAGGCTGTCTGCAATACGGACAGGCTTTGCACCGGGCCGCTGCGCAGCAGTGATTACACAGGTTCCGCAAAAACAAACTGCCAGCATTATTTTTTTATTCATAAAAAGAAATTTAATCATCAGATTACAATAGCTACGGAAGAAGGAACTGAAGGATGCCTTTTCTTTTCCGGGCAGGGGTTTTTACAACCATCTTCTCAGCTCCTTTTATATCCTGGTGAATGGATTCAACGGATGCCAGCTCGCCACCGTAGTTCGGAAACATCGAAATGGCTTTCATGTCACGGGCAGGTGAATAGCCCTCCCCCGCACCTGTAAGTACACTATACAGTGACCGCACATCCTTTACCCGCTGATTCTCCATCAGCCGCAGGTATATATTATCCCGGGTAAAATAAATGTCAATGGTCTTGTTCTTAAAAGCCTTCAGCTCCTGGTTATTCCGGCGCACCCCTGCTGAATTATACAGAATATCATTGCAGGGCTCAATTTTGATGCCCCGGTACAGGTACATATTGTTATTCAGCACATCGTTGTTTTTGGAGAGTCCTTCCTTCCGGTCAACAGGCATACCCGTAAAGTCGGTTATCTTATAAGCTCCGCTGAAAGCCCCGTACAAAGCAATATTTTTATTATCCAATGCCCTGCCGGCGGGTACTGTTTTCACCTGAACGTCCTCATTCAGTAACAGGCCGAGCCTTTTCTCCAGTTTTGTTTTCAACCCGTCAAAATAAAATGCCCTGCCGCTGAGCATCACCACTTTTATTCTCTTCTTAATATCCCGGGTAATAACCGTGCTGATACTGGATATTATACTTTGAACGATACAGTCTGTGGCTTTATGAACCAGCCCGGTCACTGCATCATCCCATCGTATATTCCGGTTATGAAGAATGGATACCGCATAGGGCAAGAGGGTGAACTGGTCTCTGTATAAGTTCCCCGCCGTACGTTCAGTGCTTACTGCATTTTCCGATACCTGCGCAAACTCAGCTATACTCACCGGCTGCAAATTCCTGAACCGCTTTTTTTGCTCCTCCATCAGATGAATAAAATCCAGCACATCGGCTGTCAGGTTCTGGTTCAGTATGTGGCGGCTGATAAATTCCTTTACAGAAATATCATTGTTTCCCGGAATGGCCCGCAATACCAGCGTAAGAAAATCCTCCGCAAAACCATACAGCAGTACGTTGCCGGCGCCTGCAAAACCTGTCCGGAAAAAACTGGAATAATTCTCATTGTCATCAGCCAGTAGCATGGAAATATCCGTGGTGCCTTTTCCGCAATCTATTACCAGTGCAATTTCCCCGTTGCAAAGGCTTATCTCATCCGGATGTGTCTGCTGGTATCCCATAAAGGCAGCATCGCTTTCGGAAATGGTTTCGTACTCAATATGCAGCGAACCAGGCGGGATATTCAGCGATTCAAGAAGTGAAGCGGTGTGGTTTCTCAACTGGCTCAGCAAATCAAAAACATCATGCTGGGTATAAATATTGGGTACCAGCAGCGTTACAATTATCCCCCCGCTTTGAAAAGATGGTTTTGTACTGATCATGAGCCGCAGCAGGCGCAGCAATATGGCACTTATCAGTTACTGTTTATGAGAAAGGATACTGTAGTCCTCTGCCCGGTTTCCCACCAGAAGCTGAATGCTCTTTTCAATCCCCAGTTTCAGGTTGGGGATGATTTCATACTCATCCCTGAAGAGATGCTCTGTGGCGCCCACTTCGCCCCGGGTGATAAAAAGCCGTATCTCATCTTCATCCGGGTTATCTGTGAAATTGAAAGGGAATTTTTTTCGTTTTGCTTCCCCAATCCTTTTCTTCACAGCGTAAAAAGAACGGTAGAGGAAAGGCTGGCCAGTTTCATGATTCAGGAAATCTTCCCGCCGGTAGTTTTTTCCCGGGTCTGCAATATTCAAACGGCTCATGATATTCTCCAGGATATCATACTGCAGGATAGCAGATTGCGGCCCGCTGTTTTTATATCCCACCTGGCTGGCCTCACTGCCGAAATCAATCACCACCCGCTGGCAGTCGCCGGAACGGACAATGCTGAAAAGCAATTCCCCTGAAAAAGTTTCTGTACTTTCCGGTTGTAAAGAAATCTTCAGGTTGATACTCGCTGCCTGTGCCCGGTACCTGTATAAACCAACCGCTATTCTTTTTTGCGAGACTGAATAATCGAGGCGGACCCCGCTATCTTCGTCGGAGAAAGCAGTAACTGAAAAACTGCTGCTGCGCCGGATTATCAATTCAAACCCCTTTTCGTTTTTCTGCATTGAAATATGGCATTCACGCAGGGGAATATCCTGCTTTTGTGATGGCGCCATCTGGTTCAGCACAATCTTATCCGGGTCCTCGATAGTCAGCAGCGGCGTAAATACCCTGTCATCTGCGGGGATTACAAAATTGAAATCCGCTTCTTTCTTTTCTCCCGGCTCCAGCCGGGTGATAAAATAGCGGTCGCTACGGATCAAACAGGGAAGATAATAGAGTGCCATATTAAAATAGATTATTCAGCGGTTTTCCCATCACGGCAAAACCACTTGTCGTTATGATTACCGGAATTGTTTTTTATACTTGCTGAGTAACAAAAATTAAATGCCCCCGCCCGGATACCCCGGAATGAAACTGAAATACTGTCCGCACGGTAAACACCGGCAAGCTGCCTTACTAAAACCTTATCATACCTTATACTGCTGAACTGAAGCGTATCTGACGGAGCCGGTTTGCCATTTTCCCATACCTGCAATTGTACCTGTGCATTATCCAGGACAAAACCAGTGCTGTTATCAATACTTACCGATATGTTGAAAAAACGGGAGAGGCTGCCTTTCACCTCTTTTTCTGCATTCAAATAAAGTAAAATATGCTCCGGCCAGTTATTACGCATCCGGAGATTATAGCGGGTTCCCTTATCAATTGTTTTTCCCCGCTGCCATTCAATCTCAGTTATCATTGAATCTATATCCATCACCGGGACATTTTCCGGCCGGGGGGCCTGAGTTTTCAAGGGACTGCCTTTTTCCCACCTGGCGCTGGTGAAATTGAATACCAGCAATACTGCAGCAGCAGCGCCTGCCATTAATAAGGATCTTTTAACCCATGATCTGCCTTTCCCCGGAGAAACAACCGGCAGCTCTGCACCATTTACAGTTTTATGGGTATCGGTCTTGCTGAAGCCGGGATTGTGTTTCAAAAAGATTGTGTAATCCATCCACTCGTTACTGTTGAATGCCCATACCCGGATATGGCCGGGTGCTGCAGAGGAATTGATCAGAGAAAGCAATTCTTCTTTTGAATGTGCTTCTTTGACCTCACTGGTTCCGTCGGTGAACAGGTAATGATCCATGCCGGGTACCGTACTGATTTGGTTAAGCGTAGAAAGAGGTCCAATAGGCGCTGATTGCTGAATGAAGATGAAAAATTACATCAGCAATTGGTTGCTGCAAGTGTGCAGGAGGGGTTTCAACAATACTTTATGAAAACAGGTGTAGCAAAAAAAAGATGTTGTGATTTTGTAAACAAAAAATTAGCGGTGTGTTTATACTAAAATAAAAACCGGGCGGCTGGTTCGTTGCCTGCCCGGTCCTCTTTTAGGGAGAACAAGCAGCTTATGGAAGTGGACGGTCAGAGTGATTTCCGCGGTATGCTCAGCGCATTGGTAGCAGAAAAATACATCAGCTTCTCCATCTGGTTATTGGCCACATCATCCAGGTAAACTGCAAAAGCCACCCTCACCCTTTGCCCGTACAGTTCCGGAAACATTTTGAAGGGGAAGAATAACTCCAGCCTGCCCTTCGGGTCTTTGTTATACGAAACTTTTGAGTTGGGCAGCAGGTTCATCTTCAGGTATGATGCCAGCGCTCCGCCCCAGTTATAATATTTATTGGTTGTTTTGAAATAATAGCCTTCCTCGTTGGCCAGTCTTGCTACAAAGTACACCTCCCCCAATTTTGCGTTGGTTTTCAGATCAAAGGCAGGTTTTATCACCAGGCCTTCCCGCACGGGGTCATAGCTTACATCAAGGTTGGAAAAATTGGAAATATCCACTTTGGGGACCACTTTGGCCCCTGCTGCATTGGCTTTGGGGTACAGGGCGGCTATCAGCATTTTGTCTCCTGCTGAAAGCTCAAAATTATTTTTCACAGAATAGCCATCGGTTGTTTCCCAGGGGTTGATGGTATAGTGCATGATGGATTTGGGATCATATTTGGTACCGTTAGTATAAAACCGGCTTCCCGCATCAAATACGTTGAAGTCCACCTGTTGCTTGTTCCAGCCCTGCGTTTCATAGTAGTATTGATAGACGGAGTCGGTTCTCTTCCAGTTCACAGCTTCCGGGTAGCTTTGTTCATGAAGCAGTCCGAGTGCATGGCCAAATTCATGCACTACCACCCGGCGTACTTCGGGCAGGTTCCAGTGGTTAGGGTCCTGCCGCATTTCTGTTCTCAGGTGATCAAATGTATAAGGCGGCTGTAAGCCTTTTTTCTTCACCCTTGCCAGGTAGTACTCGCCATCGGCAAAAGCAAGGGTATCAAAGTTCATCGTTTGTTCGTTCTGCGCCCGGAAGTTGGCTTCAGTGCCAATAGCAGAATTATGGCCCGCCCCGGCGCCCAGTTTTATTCTTAGATGCGCAAAGCCTGCATTGTCCGGAACAAATTTAAAAGTCACATTAGCATACTTCTCCCATTCTTTTGCATTCAGTATTACTCTGTCCCGGATATTCTTGCTGCCGCCCGGCATAAATTTGACCAGCAACACAGAACCGGGCTCCCAGGTGTGGTAGTTGTCCGCCATCCCCCTTGACTTAACGGTATCCGGTTTTTCGCCGAACATGGCTTCGCCGGTGAGGGTAGTGCATTTGCTGCCGGGAAATCGTTGGGCTGAGGAACTGATGCTAATAAATACTGCTACCAAAGAGGCGAATAAAGCCTTTTTCATTTCCAGTTTTGTTTTGAATTTAAAGTCGAATATAATGCGGTTTGGGTTGTAAATACATACCGGGCGGAGGGTATATCGGGGGAATAAATGAAATGAAATGAAAGACCCTCCGTCGTACCGAAGGCTTTCGGGACGACGGAGGGCAATGCGTAGAAAGAGGGATTACCTTCGGTGATTCCCGTTAGGGGAGTCAGATCATTTAAAGCCGGCACTTTGTGCCTTTGCTTTTTTATGTGCTTGCTTTACAATGCAAGTTTTGTACGCTGCTCATAAAAAAAGCCCTGACAGGCTTTAAATGATTTGCGGAGAGGGAGGGATTCGAACCCTCGGTACAGGTTTAAGCCCGTACAACGGTTTAGCAAACCGGCCCTTTCGGCCACTCAGGCACCTCTCCGAACAAGGGCAGCAAAAATAAAGATTAAAGCGTACAAATCCCAAAAAGACAAACCCCCGGAATAAAACTCCAAAAAAAAAATCCCAAATTCCAATCAAAGCGGCTGGAATTTGGGATTTGAAATTTGTTACTTAAGAATTACATTGCTGCTAACTGAACTTTCTGCTGCAGCTCCAGCACATTCTCCCTGAACACCCCGTCGGTATCCATCAGGTCTTTTACTGTCTGGCAGGAGTGAATAACGGTGGTATGGTCACGGCCGCCAAAATGTTCGCCAATTGTTTTGAGGGAATTCTTGGTAAATGCTTTGGCTAAATACATCGTAATCTGACGGGCCTGAACGATCTCTCTTTTACGGGTCTTTTGGAGCAGCTTATCGTACGGCACATCAAAGTATTCGCAAACCATTTTTTGTATGGTTTCGATGGTAATTTCTTTGCTGGATGATTTGACGAAGTTGCGTAACACTTTCTTGGCTAAGTCGAGGTCTATTTCCCTCCTGTTTAGCGAAGATTGTGCCAAGAGTGATATTAATGCCCCCTCCAGTTCCCTTACATTATTACTGATATTGTAGGCAATATACTTCACCACTTCTTTCGACATTTCCAATCCGTCGTTCTTCATCTTCTTTTCCAGTATCTCTATCCGGGTGTCATATTCCGGAACCTGCAGGTCGGCGCTAAGGCCCCAGCGGAACCGGCTCAGCAATCTTTCCTGCACCCCTTCGAGGTCTTTGGGTGATTTATCCGAAGTAAGCACCAATTGCTTATGTGACTGATGCAGGTGATTGAATATAGCAAAGAAAGCATCCTGCGATTTCTCGGCCTTGGCAAAAAACTGCACATCGTCCAGTATCAGCACATCTATCAACTGGTAAAAATGAATAAAGTCGTTGATGGCATTGTTGCGGCTGTGGTCCATAAACTGGTTGATGAACTTTTCGGAGCTCACATACAGCACCACTTTGTTGGGATGAAGTCTTTTGACCTCGTTTCCAATGGCCTGGGCCAGGTGGGTTTTGCCTAAACCAACACCCCCGTAAATTACCAGGGGGTTAAAAGAGTTGGCCCCCGGCTTTTCAGCCACCGTTTTGCCGGCACGGCGGGCCACCCGGTTGCAGTCACCTTCCACAAATGCATCGAATGTGTAAATGTGATTGAGCTGCGGGTCAATCTGCATCTTTTTCAGGCCCGGGATAACGAAGGGATTCCTGACAGGGTTATTTATGACTAACGGGAAGTCCATTTCGTTGTTTGAAAAAGTTTTGAATCCCTGCCCGCTTACATCCATGGTCACCGGTTTGTTTTTGCTGTTGCCGCTGTCCACCATGATGCGGTATTCGAGGCGGGCCTCTTTGCCCAGTTCTCTTTTTAATGTCTTCGCTAATAAATTTACGTAATGTTCTTCGAGATACTCAAAAAAGAATTGGCTGGGAACCTGGATGACGAGAACATTATTTTTAAGTGAGACCGGGTGGATGGGTTCGAACCAGGTTTTGAAGTGCTGCCATTCAACAATATCCTTGATGATCTTTAAACAACTGGTCCAGATTTTTTCGGCATTCTTCTCCATCAGAATTAGTAAGCAGTTTATGTCGGGTTAACTATTGTTATTCTTCTCAAATCGTCCAAAAAAATCTTTGCACCGAACCAATGAAAAAGTTGGACAGGAAGGCGAATATCATCAATTCTTTTATAAAAAAAAATTTTTATCCCCCCGTTTTTTGTGAAACAGAAATATTATGATTTTTAGCCAGTTTTTGCCGGGAAAATTTGGAAAATTCGAAATCTAATCTCCCTAAAATAATGCCTGCAAAACCTACCTGGTTCACCAGCACATCGTCTCCTTTTTTATTCTTATATTTCAGTGGTTCATCCAGGAAAGTATGCGTATGACCGCCGATGACAAGGTCAATGTATTCAGATTCTTCTGCCAGTACTTCATCACTTACTTTTTTATCCCGGTACTGGTTGCCCAGATGCGAAAGACAGATCACCATATCGCAACCTTCCGATCGTTTCAGCTGACCGGCCGTTTCGTTTGCTTTTTGAACCGGGTCAAGGTATTTTGTTGCACCAAAAAGATTGTCCGGAATCAAACCCCTTCCTTCAATGCTTACACCAAACACACCAATTTTTAATTTCCCTTTTTTAAAAATTTTATACGGTTGTGTTTTTTGTTCCATCGGCGTGCCGGCAAAATCATAATTCGCAACCAGCATCGGAAAGTTTGCATGTTGTGTTAATTGTGTGGCGAGGTTTTCCATGCCGGCATCAAAATCATGGTTGCCGATGGTGCAGGCATCATACTGCATCGCCGACATGGCTTTTATTTCCGGCTCCCCTTTGTACAAGTTAAAATAAGGAGTGCCCTGGAAAATATCGCCGGCATCTAACAGTAAAACATGCTCCTCTTCCAACCTTATTTTGCTGATAAGTTCTGCCCTGGCGGCAATGCCGCCGAGCCCCTGGTTACGGCTCCCGTCCATCGGAAAAGGTTCCAGCCTGCTATGGGTATCATTAGTATGTAAAATGGTCAGTTTCAGCGGGCTGAAGTATTCTGCCGCCTCCAGAATCGAAGGACCAGCCATCAGTGCCCCCGCCGAAAGAGCTGCTTTCCGTATGAAGTTTTTTCTACTGAGCATTGGTAACCCGGTTTTCAAGTTTGGCGCTGATGTTTTTACCCTGGCCCTTCAGTTTTTTGATATAGTCAAAAATAGCATCCCGCATCAGGTAGCCGTTGGTTATCTGCGGCACGGTGCGTAGCATGTCTGCATTATCACCACCATTGGCAATGAAATCTGAATTTACTGATGTATAAACCGCATTGGGGTCAAGCGGCCTGCCGCCTACCATTACATTCACTGCTTTCTTATTTTTTATCTGCATAGTGATGCCTGCCACCGGCCAGCCGCCTTTTGAAGCAGTCAGGTCAAGAAACTGCTGCAGTACATCGCCTTTGAGTTCCTGAAGTATTAACAGGTTATCAAAAGGCATCAGTTCGAATATCTTTCCGTTTGTAACGTTTCCGGCAGCTAATTGTGTGAGCCGCATTCCCCCAAAATTCAAAAAAGCTGCATCCACTTTGGTATTATACTTTTCTTCCGCCATCGATAAAAAAGCATCCACCATAAAATTTCCCAGGGTGCATTCCGGCTGCTTTTTGTCCATGCTTATATCAGTCACACCCACGACATCGTTCATCGTTTTATTCACCCGTTCGCTGTATGGCTGCAGCATTATGATAACTGCAGAATCTTTCTGCTGCGCCTCGCTGATGCGGTATGACTTGTACTGAAGGGACCTGCTTTGATAAACAGTGTTGCAGGACAAAACTGCAAAAAACAGTACAGGCAGGAGAAGAGGGAAGAAGGGATTTTTTCTCATATCAGGTGGCTTGTTTGAAGGTAAACCAATTTTGTTTTCGTTTCAAAAAGATTGCACATTTTATTTCATCTTTGTTGCCTCTTCAGGATAGATACCTGACACATGCCAAAAAAACTCAGTTTCAAACTGCTTCCTTCCGAAGCGGCCGATGATGCCGTCGTAAAGCGATACATTGCCGCTGCGGCAGGTGTTGCTGACAAGGAAGTTTCCGGCTATTATATCACCAAACACTCCCTCGATGCCCGTGGCAGGCAGGCATGGGTACATCTTTCAGTTAATGCCTTTATTAATGAACCATTCAGGGAAAGGGTGTTGCAGCATTTTGATTTCAGGGATGTGGGTAAATCTCAACGAACAATCATTATAGTTGGCTCAGGGCCTGCCGGTTTGTTTGCTGCGCTCAAACTGATTGAATCCGGCATAAAACCCATCATTCTCGAAAGAGGCAAAAACGTAAGGGCCCGTCGCAGGGACCTCGCCATGCTGAACAAAGAGGGTGAGGTGAACCGGGAAAGCAATTATTGCTTTGGCGAAGGCGGCGCCGGTACCTACAGCGATGGCAAGCTCTATACCCGCAGCAGCAAAAGAGGGGATGTGAACCGCATCCTGAACCTGTTTGTGCATTTCGGGGCCGAAGAGAATATATTATATGAAGCTCATCCCCATATCGGTACCAATAAGCTACCCCATATCATTACCGCCATGCGGAAAAAGATAACCGATTGCGGCGGAGAATTTCTCTTTGAAAAAAAAGTAACGGATTTCATAGTTCATGATGAAACAATAAAAGGAGTAAAGACGGCAGATGGAAATTCCTTTACTGCCAATGCCGTGATACTCGCCACCGGTCACTCAGCCAGGGATATTTTTGAGCTGCTGCATGCAAAGAAGATATTGATCGAAGCCAAACCATTTGCTTTGGGAGTGAGGATCGAGCATCCGCAAACTACAATTGACAGCGCCCAGTATCACCTCCCCCTCCGAAAGGAGTCCTTCGGACAAACCCCCGCCAAAAGCGGGGGCTTACGAACTCCATATTTACCACCTGCTTCTTACAGCTGGGTGCAGCAGGTAGATGGAAAGGGTGTTTTTTCGTTTTGCATGTGTCCCGGGGGTATTATTGCTCCTGCGGCCACAGCGCCCGGAGAACTGGTGGTGAATGGATGGAGCCCCTCCAAACGCAATAATCCTTATGCCAACAGCGGCATTGTGGTCTCGGTAGAGAACCATGATTTTTCAGATTTTAAACAATACAGGGATTTTGAGGATATCTGCGGTCAGCCAAAAAGTATTTTGACCTCCGCATTGGGCATGATGTATTTCCAGCAATATGTTGAGCGAAAAGCCTTCACAGCGGGTGGCGGAAAAATGGTAGCCCCCGCACAGCGATTAATTGATTTTGCAGAGAATAAAACTTCAAGCAGTCTCCCCGGCTGCTCTTACCTCCCGGGCCTTCGTTCTGCCCCTTTGAAAGAAGTGCTGCCTGCTTTTATACACAGGAGACTACAACAGGCTTTCAGGGAATATGGAAAAAGGATGAAAGGATATTTTACCAACGAGGCCGTGCTGCTGGCAACGGAATCCCGGACCTCCTCTCCTGTACGCATACCAAGGGATGCCGGAACCCTGCAGCATCCGCAGCTAAAAAACCTGTACCCCTGCGGTGAAGGGGCCGGTTATGCAGGCGGCATTGTAAGCGCTGCCATGGATGGTGAACGGGTGGCAGTGCAAATCATTGCACCGGAATAGCAGGTTGCGGCCTGTTTAAGCAATTCATCGGGTGAAACAAGCAACTTGCCTTTTTTCCTCAATCAATTCGTCAGGAAATCTAATTTTGACTAACAATTCTTTCTGCCATGCCGATACTGGAACTCCAAAACCTCAAAAAACATTTCTCGTCTCAAAAAGCAGTGGACGACATCAGCCTGACCGTTGAAAAAGGGCAGATATTCGGTCTGCTGGGCCCCAACGGCGCCGGTAAGACTACACTTATCAGGATGATCACGGGCATTTTTTATCCCGATGAAGGGCATATCATCTTTGACGGTAAAAAGTTTGACCCCAACAATGATGTGGCATATATCGGCTATATGCCGGAGGAAAGAGGACTGTATAAAAAGATGAAGATCGGGGAACAGACCATGTACCTGGCACAACTGAAAGGACTGAGCCGGGCCGAAGCGCAGGCCAGGATAAAAGAATGGTTTGTGAAATTTGAAATGGAGACCTGGTGGAACAAAAAAGTGGAAGACCTCTCCAAAGGGATGAGCCAGAAACTGCAGTTCGTCACCACCATCCTTCACAATCCCAAGCTGGTGATATTAGATGAACCTTTCAGCGGGCTGGACCCGGTGAACAGCAACCTGATCAAGGATGAGATATTCAACCTTGCGCAAAATGGTTCTACCATCATATTCAGTACCCACCGGATGGAGCAGGTAGAGGAAATATGTGACCATATCGTACTGGTGAATAAAGGGAAAAAGATACTGGACGGGACGGTGAAGCAGGTAAAGCAGGATTTTAAAGAAAATCTCTTCAGCATCGGCACCGAACAACAGCTGCCGGATCAAAATGGCCTTGCACCATTTGAGGTGGTGGGATCAAAAAATCATGCCCGGATCGTCAGGATCAGGGAAGGGAAAACCCCGAACGATGTCCTTCAAAACCTGTTGAGCAATGGCGTTACCGTGCAATCCTTTAATGAGATACTTCCTTCACTCAACGATATTTTCATCAAACTGGTGGAAGGAACGCCTTCTGCAAGGCAATTTCTCCAAAAGGAGTCCTTCGGACAAAGTATTTAACCTTATCAACCCATAACTGTATGCGCAAGACCTGGCTTATCATAAAAAGGGAATACCTGACAAGGGTGCGGAAAAAAACTTTTATCATTTCCACTTTACTTTTTCCGCTTCTTTACCTGGCACTCATCTTTGGCATGGGATATATTGCCGAAAAAAGCCGGCAGCACCTCCGCATAGCCATTATTGATTCATCCGGCTATTTTACCGAGCAGGCATTAAACAGGCAAAACAATATTGACAACAGTTCTGCATTGGTATTTATCAAAGACAGTGCTGATAAAATAATCGCCGGTCATGCTGAAGCCGGATATGACGGATATATTATGGTTCCGGCAATACACTGGCAATCGGCCAAAACCGAATCCCTGCTATTTAAAGCTAATAAATCATATGGCAGCGGTTCTACTGCCGGGGTGGAAGCGAAAATGAACCGGATCTGGGATGAAGTTAAAAATGAAAACCTCGGTATTGACGCCGAAAAAAGAAAAATACTCGCCGAAAGCCGTATTTCTGTTTCATCAAGCAATATAAAAGATGAAAAAGCCAATGCAAAAACGGCCGAAGGCATTGCATTTACCTGCGGCATACTTATTTATATGATATTGCTTATATACGGCTCACAGGTAATGATGGGTGTAATGGAAGAAAAAACAAACCGTATTGCTGAAGTGATTGTTTCGTCTGTAAAGCCGTTTCAGATGATGCTGGGAAAAATCCTGGGCATCGGTTTAGTGGCATTAACCCAGTTTTTATTATGGATTGCCTTTGTGTTAATTGTTTATAATATAGGCAAAGCCTCCGGTGGCGGCGGTATAGCGAATGCGATGGTGGGCAACATGCAGCAGATGTTTTCGAGTATTAATGTGCCGCTGATACTGTTCTGCTTTGGTTTCTATTTCCTGGCCGGCTTCTTTTTCTATGCATCACTGTATGGCGCCATTGGCAGTGCGGTTAATGAAGATATGAGAGAAGCCCAGTCACTCAGTTTCCCCATTACTATGCTGGTAATACTTTCTATCGCAATAATGACCACTACTTTTGCCAATCCTACGGGTCCTGTTGCGGTGTGGGGCAGCATCATCCCTTTCAGTTCGCCTATTGTAATGATGGCAAGGATACCTTTTGGAGTGCCTAACACTGTACCCTGGTGGCAACTCGGCCTCTCTATGGCATTGCTGATTATTGGATTCATTTTCACCACATGGTTTGCAGCCAGGATTTACCGCACCGGCATCCTGATGTACGGCAAGAAAGCCAGTTGGAAAGAAATGCTGCGCTGGGCTTTCAGAAGGAATTAATTGTAAATCATACCAAATATGTGCCGCCGGTAAACCGGCGGCTTTTTTGTTAAACTTTTCTTTAACTCCAAAAAAGATATTTGTAATACGAAATCAATCGTATATTTGATACGAAGTATTTCGTGGAAAACAAAATCTCAACGCTTAAAACTTAATTGTATGAAATCAGCCATTCGTAAAAATGCAGGCCTCTTACTGGCGGTATTCGCCATAATATTAACCATCGGCCTTGTATCATGGGGGCAAAAACAAACACCGGGAGGTTACCGGCAGACACAGAATGACACTACCCCTAAAAAGAAAAGCACAGACAGGGATAAGAAGATCCGTGACCTGGACGATGTGTTAGAAGAGTTGGATAATGCGGATATGAACGTGGATTTCGGCAAAATGCGGAAAGAAATTGCCGAATCACTGAAACAGATTGACGGGGAAAAAATCAGGATGGAAATAGAAAAAGCCCTGAAAGAAGTGGATATAGCCAAAATTCAGAAAGAAGTGCAGGAGTCACTGGCCAAGGTTGATTTTGACAAAATAAAAGTGGAAATAGCTGACGCCATGAAAGAGGTGGATATGACGAAGATCCAAAAAGAAATAAAAGAATCACTGGCAAAAATTGATTTTGATAAGATTAAAGAAGAAATAGCTGACGCCATGAAAGAAGTGGAAAAACTGAAAGAGCTTGATATGAAGAACCTCGAAGAAGACATGAAGAAAATGCGGGAAGAACTGAAAGACATGCAACCTAAACTTGAGAAAGAGCTTGCCGATGCAAAGGTGGAGATTGAAAAAGCAAAAGCAGAAATCAGGGAATTCAAAGGCTTTGTGGACGGGCTGGAAAAGGACGGCCTCATTAATAAAAAAGAAGGCTATACACTGAAACATAAAGACGGCGAGCTCCTTATCAACGGAAAGAAAGCGGCTGAACAGGTGTATAACAAATACCGAAACTTCCTCGAAAAGCACAAGAAGTTCAGTATCGAAAAAACCGATGATGACTTTGATATGGACCTTGACTAAGGACGATTCAAACTATAACCAGCCATGAAAAGCAACGGTCCCGCCTCTGGCGGGACCGTTTGCATATATTCATTTCAGTTCATTTTACATACCGCTGAAGGAACCCGGCGAGGGCATGATATCAAAATCACTGTTCTCGATCATTTCGATATTCAACTGGAAAGCTTCGTCAGTTTTCACCACCACCTTTTCTTTGGTGGTTTTTTTGTACCCGGCTTTTTCAAAAACAAATTTGTAAGTACCCGGCTTCAGGTCCTCGAAGGAGAAAGTGCCGTCATCATCGGTCAGCACCACTTTTTCTTTTTTGGTAATATTGTAAGCGATAACGCTTACATCTTTCAGCGGCTTTTTGGTCTCTGAATGCACCACCAGGCCATTCACATCATCTTTCTTTCCGTCACCGGGGCCCGGGCCAATATCCGTTGCATTGGCCGCAGCAAAGCCCAGCAGTGAGAATCCCAGCAGGAAAAGTTTTTGTTTCATTTGTTATGCTTTGAACGGTTTACAATAACCCTTCACACATATTCCTGTATTGGTGGTGCGATAAAATTAAAGCATTTTCACTGGTTCGGCCAAACCGTTCATAAATTCCTTCCACACATTTTTTACTATCTCCCCTGCCGGTAAAATACTATCCAGCAGCGCCCCCGCCTGGCCTATTTCCAGTTCCCCCTCATCCAGTTCGCCTTCAAACATCCCTTTTTTGGCCCTTGCCCTTCCTAACAGCGATTTTAATTCTCCCACGGTGGCCCCCCGCTGCTCGGCCTGCTGCACCTGTTCAAAAAACTTATTCCTTATCATCCGCACCGGGGTCAGCTGCTTCATGGTCAGCATGGTACTGCCCTCTTCCATGTCCAGCACCGCCTTTTTGAAATGAATATGAGAAGAAGCTTCCTCACTGGCCACAAAGCGGCTGCCCATCTGCACTCCCTCGGCGCCCAGTACCATGGCGGCCAGCATTTGCCTGCCGTTCACTATACCGCCGGCCGCAATCACCGGAATTTTTACCGCTGCAGCAACAGCAGGAACCAATACCATGGTGGTGGTCTCCTCTCTCCCGTTATGTCCTCCTGCTTCAAAACCTTCGGCCACCACGGCATCGCAACCGGCATCTTCCGCTTTCTTTGCAAATTTGGATGAACTCACCACATGTACCACTGTTACATCCTTTTCTTTTAAAATACCTGTCCATGTTTTGGGGTTGCCGGCCGAGGTAAAAACAATTTTCACCCCTTCTTCCAGTATGATCTGAATATGCTTGTCAATATCGGGATACAGAAGCGGTACGTTTACTCCAAAGTAACGGCTGGTGGCGGATTTACATTTACGGATATGCTCCCGTAAGACATCCGGGTACATCGAACCGCTGCCTATAATACCTAACCCGCCAGCATTGCTTACAGCGCTGGCCAGCCGCCAGCCGCTGGCCCATATCATGCCAGCCTGGATGATGGGATAGTCAATACGGAAAAGTTTTGTGATACGATTGGAAAAATGAGTCATTAGTCATGAGTCGTTAGTCGGGAGTAAAGATAATTAATGAAACGACTAAGGGCTACTGACTATCGACTCAAGACTAACGACTTGTTCTACCCCAGGTCAATACTGGTATTATCCCCGATATTCAGCGAACGGCTTTCGCCCCGCAGGTTGGTGTCACTGCCGATGACAGAATCATTCAGTACAATATCATACAGGTTGGAAAAGGAACCGATAATGGAATTCTTAATGATAGAGTAATCAATGGTACTGTTGTCGCCAATCGTTACATCAGGCCCGATGATCGAGTTTTTAATGTTGCAACCGGCCCCAATACTCACCGGTGGTATGATGACGGTGTTCTCATATTGCCCTGCATCCGTTACCGGGGCAAATTTTTTCAGCAGAGTGGCATTCGACTCCAGCAATGTTTCTTTTTTCC
>JBQTHS010000190.1:0-19832 GCA_052389635.1 Bacteroidota bacterium
GTATGTACATACCCGACCTAATCACCCCCATTAGTGCCCGTAATATTCCCATGTCAGCCATTATATTATTAACCTGCAGCAAAGCCAAATCATAATCCAGCTGGCTGATACCCTGTATTTTTAAAAGCTTTGCAGACCTGTCCTCCATCTGCTGGGCTATCTTGAGCTGAACTTCAGATTTTTTGAGCTGAACGTCCAGGCTTTTGAGCCGGGCCTGCATATCACCATCATACAGTTTTGCGAGCAGTGTGCCTTTGCCCACCATAGCGCCTTCTTTCACATTCAGCAATACCAGGCGTCCGGAAGTTTCCGGGTGAATTTCTGTTGACTCATTCGCCATCAGCGAACCGGGCACTTCAATATCTGTGCTGAGTTCTTTGGTGGAGGCGATCATGGCTTCCACAGCAAGAGGCGGTTGTTTTTGTGGCCCGGCCTGGCCATTATCTTTTTTATCCTTGCCGCCGCAGGCTGATAACAGGAGGGATAAAATAAATAAAAAGGGAATAATACTTCTCATGTGTGGTTTGCTGTGCAATTGATAAGTAATCAATGCTTAAAGATAGCAGATAATTACAATTCTGTGACGTGAAAAGCAGGGATGACCTGTGCCTGAATCCGGCTGAAATTACAAACGGCTTTTGTACCGGATAGGGGGTAATCAGGAAACAGGCCTCAATGTTCTTTTGATCTTGTTTGACTGATGCAATAATTCCTGTTTTTCCGCACTGATAACGGTAACATGCCCCATCTTACGGCCGGGCCTGGTTTCTTTTTTCCCGTACAGATGCACAAATGCATTATCAATTTTCAATACTTCATCAAGGCCTTCATACTTCACGGGGCCGCTGCACCCTTCAGCGCCGATGATATTGACCATGATGGAGGGGAGGATGGCATTTGTGCAACCCAGCGGGTAGCTGAGCATAATGCGCCAGAGCATATCAAACTGTGAGCTGTAATGCGCCTCAATGGTATGGTGGCCGCTGTTATGTACCCTCGGGGCCGTTTCATTTACAAATACATCATCGTTTTTGTCAACAAACATTTCAACAGCAAAGATGCCCGGGGATTGAAAATTTTTTACAACAGCCAGCGCAATGGCTTCGACTTTGTATAATGTTTGTGTGTTCAGTTCAGCAGGGCAGAGCTGGTAATCCAGCAGGTTGAGCACCGGGTCAAATAACATTTCCACCGGCGGGTATAGCGCCGTTTCTCCTTTTTCAGTGATAGCTACTATCTGTGCTATTTCTTTCCGGATGGGTATAAGTTTTTCAAGAACGGCGGGGGCATTAAAACCCTTTTGCACATCACCGGGTGTTTTAATAATCTCCACTCCCCGGCCATCATAACCTCCCTCGCCCAGTTTATGAACAGCGGGTAAAAAACTCTCCTGCCTAAGCAATTCGGCCTGGTCATGTGTGACGATAAACTCGGCCGTAGGTATCCGGTGCCGTTGATAATATTGTTTTTGTAAAATTTTATTCCTGATGATTTTCAGTACAGAAGGTCTTGGATAAATTTTTACCCCTTCCGTCTCCAGTTTTTCCAGCGCTTCTACGTTTACATTTTCAATTTCAATTGTGATAGCATCCAGCCCTTTCCCAAAACTGTAAACAGCATCAAAATCCTTTATATCTCCTTTGGTGAAATGATGGCAGAGACGGGCCGCCGGGCATTCCGTATCATTTTCCAGCACATATGTTTCTACAGGGTAGTTGGCGGCAGCTTGTAAAAGCATGCGGCCGAGTTGTCCGCCGCCGAGGATGCCCACCCTGGGTGGGGCCGATGGGTTTAACATGGCTGCAAAGATAGTTTCCCGGCTTCGAGTTTTCAGGTTTGAATTTTGATTAAATTTGCCTTAATGCTTCCCGACTACCCACATAAACTTTTTACCGACCAGCGCAGCCATTTCAACCTGCTGATGGAGACACTGGCTATGGACAGTATTTGATTTTGAATTTTCCGGAATTGGATTTCTTTCTCATTTTTAAATTTCAAAATCATGAGTACAGTAACAACTTCTGATAAAAAACAAACCGCCCAAACTGATTTCCTTCCTTTGCAGGGAACCGATTATGTTGAATTCTACGTGGGCAATGCCAAACAGGCCGCCCATTTTTATAAGACCGCTTTTGGCTTTCAGTCGCTGGCCTATGCCGGGCCGGAAACCGGTATGAAGGACAAAGTCAGTTATGTCATCAGTCAGAACAAACTCACTTTTGTTTTAACTACACCACTTAAAACAGATAATCCGGTAGCTGATCATATCTACAAGCATGGCGACGGGGTGAAAGTGCTTGCCCTGAAAGTAGAAGATGCCCGCAACGCTTTTGAAGAAACTACAAAGCGGGGCGGTAAGGCTTATATGGAACCAACCGTATTAAAAGATGATGCCGGAGAAGTGGTAGTAAGCGGCATTCATACCTACGGAGATACGGTGCATCTTTTTGTGGAGCGGGAAAATTACAACGGCGTCTTTATGCCGGGCTTCCGGGAGTGGAAGAGTGATTATAATCCATCTTCCACCGGTTTGTTGTATGTGGACCATTGTGTGGGCAATGTGGGCTGGAATCAGATGAACCCCTGGGTGAAGTTTTACGAAGACGTAATGGGCTTCCGGAATATTCTTTCGTTTGATGATAAAGATATCTCTACAGAATACTCGGCGCTGATGAGCAAAGTGATGAGCAATGGCAACGGGTTTGTGAAATTTCCCATCAATGAACCTGCAGAAGGCAAGAAGAAAAGTCAGGTGGAGGAGTATCTTGATTTTTATAACGGCGAAGGGGTGCAGCATGTGGCGATTGCTACAGCAGATATAGTAACGACTGTTACTGAATTGCAAAAAAGAGGAGTGGAGTTTTTAAGCATACCCGCCAGCTATTATGAAACAGTGCTGGAAAGAGTGGGCAAGATTGATGAAGACCTGGAGCCATTGCAGCGGCTCGGCATACTGGTGGACAGGGACGACGAAGGTTACCTGCTGCAGATATTCACCAAACCGCTGGAAGACCGGCCAACCCTTTTCTTCGAGATAATCCAGCGCAAAGGCGCCAAAAGCTTCGGCAAAGGAAATTTCAAGGCGCTTTTTGAGGCATTGGAGAGAGAACAGGAGGCGAGAGGAAATTTGTAAGAGAGTGAAGTCAGAGGCCGGAAGTCAGAAGTCAGAAGATTACAATAGTATAAAGAGTCTTCGGTATAAGGAGAGTTTCGGACCTCATACTTCAGACTTCGGCCCTCTTTTCCTATCTTTACCAATAGTTTAGTATCAACGATGAAATAAACTCCTGTACCTACCGTTCATCCTAAACAATTTTAAGATGAAAAGCCTGCTTGTATTTGTTTTCTCCGCTTTGGTTGTCACCACAGTTATTGCGCAACCTCCTTCTTCCAAAGGGGGCACTTCTTTTTCATTTATTGACTACCAGAAAAGCTTTCCCCGCCCCACCGAGGCTCTGGAAAGAAAGGAGGACACCCTGCAAAAACAATTCGAAGCCAAAAAACTAACCTGGCCGGCGAAGTATATCTATATCCGTTCTTTTAAATACGACAGCCAGCTGGAAGTTTGGGTGAAGAATGAGAAACAGGAACAGTTCAAACTCTTCAAAACTTATAAGGTTTGCGCTTTGGCAGGTACGCTTGGCCCCAAGCGGATGCAAGGTGATTACCAGGTGCCGGAAGGTTTTTATTATATTAATGTATTCAACCCCAAAAGCAATTACTATTTATCGCTTGGAATTAATTATCCAAATGCTTCTGACAGGATTTTAAGTGATTCGATTGATCCGGGGGGTGATATTTATATCCACGGCAGTTGTGTTACGGTCGGCTGCATTCCCATCAGGGATGAGCAAATAGATGAACTCTATATCCTGGCCGCCCATGCCAAAGACCAGGGGCAGGATTTTATCCCTGTCCACATACTGCCGGTACGTTTCAATGTGCCAAAGAGTGTTGGCTTCCTGGAAAACCTGATGAAAGACGACCCGGCGCTGAAAAAGTTTGCCAAAACCATGGAAGATGCCTACGATTATTTCGAGAAATACAAACAATTGCCGGTAGTGATGATTGGTGGAAAAGGGGAGTATATCATTAATGATGTGCCGCCCAAAAAAGGCAAAGGCGCTGCCGCAGAGAAACCTGTCAGAAAAAATACAGTGCAGCACCGCACAAGGCCCATCACATCGCTGGTTGAGGCAGTACACCAATGGCCGCAGTTTCCGGGCGGAGCAGAGGCGTTTATGAAATACCTGGAAAAGCTCGGACAGGAGATAGCTGCTTTTCTCCCCGAAGAAGTGAAAAAAGCTTATGTGCAGGTGGAATTTATTGTGGACAAGGACGGCGTTCCTGTAAACTTCAAAATACTCAGGGGGCTGAAGGACGGCGATGACCTGCATGATGAACTCATTAAACGGATGGAAAATATGGGTACCTGGAAACCGGCCATCCTGCATGATAAACCGGTGGCAAAAAAAATGGTGCAAACGGTAACAGTGGAAGCAAAGCAGGAATAATTAATTCATCAGTACCTGGATGGTTTCAGGGGTTTGCTGCCGCAGCAGAAAGGTTTTTCCGTTTGTCAGCTTTTCAAAAATTTCTTTGTTGTAATGCCGGATGGTCAGCAGCGACAATTCTTTTGTTACCTGCACATCCAAAAAAGACGATGCCTCCGTCGCCAATTTTCCGATTTTCTCCGCCCGGTCGTCCAGCACACATACAAAACTGATGGCGCCGTTCTGTGTCAGGTTGGGTTTGATATGAAACTTTTCCATTAAATGGTACAAGTGCCCCACATGCTGCTCGCCAACAAAAGAGAAATCTCTTGCACTCATCTCCAGCATGGCCTGTTTTTCTTTCAGCACAATGATGGGAGGGAGGCGGTGAACCGGCCTGTCATGAATGACCGTGCCGGGCAGTGAGGGATCAATAAAATTTTTTACATACAAGGGTATGCCTTTGTTCTGCAGCGGCTTGATGGTTTTGGGGTGGATGATCTGGGCACCGTAGTAGGCCATTTCAATCACTTCGTTGTAATTCAGTTCAGGAATGGGAACAGCATCCGGAAATTGCTTGGGGTCGGCGTTCATCACAGCTTCCACATCTTTCCAGATGGTCAGGCTTTCGGCATCCAGCATATTGGCAAACAAAGCGGCGGAATAATCGCTGCCCTCCCGGCCCAGCGTGGTACTCTCGTTTTCATCCGTAGCGCCGATAAAACCCTGTGTCAGCATAATATCAAATTTCCTGAACAAGGGAACAATTGAATTCTCAATTTTTGAACTGGTGTACTCCCAGTGTATTACAGCATCCCTGAAATCATCATCGGTGCGGAATATATCCCGCACATCCACCCATTTGTTTTTTACACCTGACTCATTCAGGTAAGCGCTTACGATAGCGGTGGAAAATAATTCACCGGTACTCACCACCTGGTCGTAGTAGTAGTCGTAATCCCTTACTGGCTTGTCGTGCAACAGCCATTCAGCCTCGGTAAAAAAGTCCTTTAATTGTTTTTCGCAGGGCAGGTAATGAGTAACAAGCAGATATTTTGCAGTATTCAGGTGTGCCTGTTTCACTTTTTCAAAAAGCAGCAGGGCTTCTTCTTCTTTGCCGGCAAAGAAAGCATCCACCACTTTTTCCAATGCATTGGTGGTTTTGCCCATGGCGGAAATCACCACCAGTATTTTTTCACCTGGAAATTTTTGCAATATTTCAGCAAGGGTTTTGATTCTTTCCAAACTGTTCACGGAAGCGCCGCCAAATTTGAATACCTTCATCCATGCAGGGTTTTAAAAAAAGAAATCATAGAAGGAATTGTGCGGGGGCAAAGATAAGGAAGTGAACCTGGCGGCAGGTTATTTAATGCGGGTTAAAACGATAATCATACCAGTCCGGGTATCTTCCATTTCCATGGTATCCCCGTTGACGAATGTCACTTCGGAGCTTTCTTCCTTGCGACTATCCGTTTTTTTTATGTACAACTTACCTTCCTTGAATTGATAACTGCCGGTTATGGGATCTTCGTCTCTTTGAGATCCGGGAGTAACCACAAAGGTCATATCCTCGTTAAACAGGAAGGTGGTTCCTCTACCTTCCCGTTCATCTTTTTCTTTTTTTCTTTCCCGCTGTCTTTCATTCATATTTTGATAGGATCTGTTGTCAGCCGTGTAAATGATTTCTTTAAATAACCATTTTCCGCTTATCACGGCTTCTTTTTGTGAGTTGTTTCCGCAAGAATGGGACCCTACAGATAGGATAGTAACCAAAACGAAAGGGTATATATAAGGAGCTTTCATATTGTTATCATTTAAGGGTACTTATTTCCTTTTGCTAAAGGTAAGTAAAATGATTTTCTCTTACTTTTGTTTTCGCCTAAAAAATAAGATATGAATGTCAACCGCAAAATTCAGACCCTCGATGAGTTTACCATCCAGCAGCTCAGGGATATTCCCCATGCCACCGGTGAATTATCGCACCTGCTGCGCAATATCGGCCTGGCCGCCAAGCGCATCAATGTGGAAGTAAACAAGGCCGGGCTGGTGGATATTTTAGGTGATGCGGGCACCACCAATGTGCAGGGCGAGGAAGTGAAGAAATTAGACGTGTATGCCAACGACCAGATTACCGGTGTGCTGAGCCACGGTATAGCCTGTGCCGGCATCGCCAGCGAAGAGCTGGATGATTTTGTAGCTTTTGATGATACGAAAAGTGTAAAGTCAAAATACGTCTGCCTTTTTGACCCGCTGGATGGCAGCAGCAATATTGATGTAAATGTTTCCATTGGTACTATTTTCTCGGTTTACAAAAGAGTTACTCCCATTGGCACGGTAGTAACAAAGGAGGATTTTCTGCAACCCGGCAACCAGCAGGTGGCGGCGGGCTATGTGGTGTATGGTTCATCCACCATGCTGGTGTATGCCACCCGGAGAGGGGTGAATGGCTTTACACTGGATCCGTCCATAGGCGAATGGACACTCAGCCACCCGGATATTAAATGCCCTGAAAAAGGCAAAATGTATTCTGTAAACCATGGCAATTTTTTCCAGTATGATGAAAAGGTGAGGAAATACATCAATGTGTGCCAGAATAAAACAAAAGCGGATGGCGGCCCTTACACGCAGCGCTATATCGGCAGTATGGTATCGGATGTGCACCGCAACCTCATCAAGGGCGGCATCTTCATGTATCCCGGCACTACCGACAAGCCCAACGGTAAATTACGGCTGTTGTATGAATGCAATCCCTTTGCCTTTCTTGTTACAGTGGCCGGGGGCAAGGCCACAAACGGAAAAATAAGGATATTAGATGTAGAGCCGACGGAACTGCACCAGCGGACACCTATGTTTATCGGCAGCAAAGCGATGATGGAAGAACTGGAAGGCTTTTTATAACCCCGGCCTGACCATCCCTGTCTGACCAATACTACCGGCATTGTATGATTACAGTAATAACCTATGAAAAGAAATATCAGCCGGATTTTAAAAGGCTGAACCTTTATTGGCTTGATAAATATCATCTTACCGAACAGCATGATCTGGACATATTAGATTATCCTGAAGAAAAAGTAATTAATAGCGGAGGTTGTATTTTTCTTGCCATGGAAGCTGAAAAAGTAGTGGGCACAGCAGGGCTTGCAAAAGAGCATGAAGGAATATATGAGCTGGTAAAAATGGTGGTTGATCCCGGCTGGCATGGAAAAGGAATTGGAAAGATGTTGCTGGAACACTGTCTGGAAGAAGCCGGAAGATTAAAGGCCAGAAAAATATTTCTGTTCTCAAATAGCCAGCTGACTACAGCGCTGAACATGTATAAAAAATACGGTTTCCGGAATGTGGCAGTTACCAATTCACCGATGATTACAGCAGATATAAAAATGGAGCTAACTTTATCACCCAATCAGCAGGAATGAGCAATACCATCATATCAGTAAAAAACCTTGTAAAGAACTATGGAAACTTCCAGGCGGTAAAAGGAATTTCTTTTGATGTGCAGGAAGGGGAGATATTCGGACTACTGGGACCCAACGGGGCCGGCAAATCCACCACATTGGAAATCATTGAAACACTCCGGCCTAAAACCAGCGGCGAAGTGATAGTAGACGGATTGTCCTTAGACAAACAACCCAATGAGATCAAAAAAATAATCGGTGTGCAGCTGCAAACCAGCGGGTATTATCCCGGGCTAAACCTGCTGCAACTGATTGAATTGTTTTGTGGTTTGTATAACCGGGATGTGGCGCCCATGGAGCTGCTGGATATGGTAAACCTGCGGGATAAGGCAAAATCACAGGTGAAGCAGTTGAGCGGCGGTCAGAAGCAGCGCTTTTCTGTTGCCACAACATTGATCAACCAGCCCCGCATTATTTTCCTGGATGAACCCACCACCGGTCTTGACCCGCAGGCAAGACGAAGCCTCTGGGAATTGGTAAAAAGCATCAGGGAAAGAGGCGCAACCGTAATCATCACTACCCATTATATGGAGGAGGCAGAATACCTCTGTGACCGGGTGGCAATCATTGATGCCGGAAAGATAATTGCATTGGAGACGCCGGATAAACTTATAGATGACCTTATCGCTGAAGGATTTGAAAGGCCAAAAGAAATGAAGCTGGCAAATCTTGAAGATGTGTTTATTAAGCTGACAGGGCATTCATTAAGAGAAGAGTAGGGCAGAAGTCGGAAGTTAGAAGTCAGAAGTCAGGAGTCAGGAGTCAGGAGTCAGGAGTCAGGAGTCAGGAGTCAGGAGTCAGGAAGAATATGAGTATACAAAATAAATTAAAAGGGTTTATGAACGGCAAAATCGAAGCACAGAAAACTGCCGGTGCGGCGTTCATGTCAGAAAATATTTCAAAACCCGGGGTTAAAGAATTGCCTGGCGGTATCCAGTATGAAGTAATAAAGGAAGGGATAGGCGCCATGCCGTTGGTTACGGAAAGTGTAAAAGCCCATTATAAAGGAACTTTATTGGACGGGAAAGAGTTTGACAACTCATTCAAAAGGGGCCAGCCCTTTACTGCGCCGCTGCGGGCTTTGATAAAAGGATGGCAGGTGGCCCTGCCAATGATGAAAGAGGGAGACCACTGGAGGCTGTGGATACCCTCTGATATGGCCTATGGCGACAGGGGCGCAGGCAGTGATATTCCCGGTGGCGCTACACTAATTTTTGAAGTGGAATTAATTCAGGTAATAAAATAAATGATATGCCGGCAGTCGCAGTTGATCCCCGTTATCCGATTGGACAATATGAGCCAAAGCCATTCTCCATCGAGCAGAAAATTGAATGGCTGGCTGATCTCAAATTTTTGCCACAGCAAATTGAAAACGCCATCCTGAACCTGGATGAGGTACAGTTGCAGACGCCTTACAGAGACGGAGGCTGGACGGTTCACCAGTTAGTGCACCATGTGGCCGACAGCCACATGAATGCCTATACAAGGTTTAAGCTGGGCCTTACCGAAGAAAACCCCACCATCAAACCCTACGATGAAAAAAAATGGGCGCAGCTGTATGACGTGGAGAAACTGCCGGTGAATATTTCGATCACTATTCTTCATGCCCTTCATGCCCGGTTGTTTGAAACATTGAAGTATGTAAAGGATGACGACTGGAACAACAGGACTGTTTTTCATCCGGAGAGTAAAAAAACCATGCGGCTCTGGTACCTGCTGGGCATGTATGCCTGGCACGGCAAGCACCATGTGGCGCATATCACCTCACTTCGGGGGAAGATGAAATGGTAATTGCCGGTTCTTCAGGCGGTTAATAGGTTATTAATATTCAACACTCAATAATCAATATGCAATTTTCAAGTTGAGTTCATTCCCTGAGTATTGATTTATTGTATGTTGATTGTTGAATATTTTCTCTTAATCAACAATCTAACAGAATGACTGATTTAAAGTGGAAGACCCTTTCTTCAGAATATTTGTTTAATGACAGCTGGTTTAAAGTGCGGAAAGAAGTTTGTGAAACCCCTGAAGGCAAAATAGTTGACCCCTATTATATCTATGACTTTCCCACCTGGGTAGGGGCTGTGCCGGTAACAGAAGACGGAAAAATTGTGATGGTGAGGCAATATCGTCATGCTTTGGGTGAGGCCTGTATTGAAATACCCGGCGGTTGTGTGGATGATACCGATAAAAACCCGGAAGAAGCTATCACAAGGGAGCTGCTGGAAGAAACCGGCTTTTCTTTTTCGTCGTATAACTATCTCGGAAAAATTTCACCTAATCCCTCCACCAACAGCAACCTGCTGCACATGTTCCTCGCAAGAGGGGGAAAGAAGATTGCTGATCAGCAATTAGACGGTAACGAAGAAATTGAAGTACTGCTGTTAAGTGTGGATGAATTAAAGCAACTGCTGAGAGAAAATAAAATCGTTCAGTCCATGCATGTGACCTGCATCCTGTATGCGCTGGAAAGGCTGGGTGAATTGCGTTATTAACGGAAAAAAGCCAAGGCTGCCATTTCAAGGGCCTCCCACCCGCCGGTAGAATATTCATCTTTGCCCCAAATGGCTTTTATGCCCTCCATGCTGATTTCTCCCACCAGGAAAATACTTCCGCAAACAATAATCATATCATCTTTGCCCGCATTTAGTGAGGCAGCATAAAGTGCAGTATTTACCGTGGAGTATGTATTTCCCTTTAAACCCTGGCTCGCAGCCTGTTTTCGCAGTTCCTCTTGCGGAAATGCCCTTGGTATATCAGCTTTGGTAAAATAGTATGCGGCATGTTTGGGAAGCAAGTGCAGCATACTGTCAATATCCTTGTCCCTTACCATACCAATAATGATATGCAGGTTTTTATGCTCGGTCAGTTCAGTTTGCTGCGCCAGCTGCCGTATGCCATCGGCATTGTGGGCTACATCCAAAACCAGTAACGGAGATTGCCGGAGTACTTCCCAGCGTCCGTGCAGGCCGGTAAGTTTTTTTACCTGTTTTAAGGCCGGGTGAATGACGGTATCGTCTGTTCTCCAGCCCGCCTGGTGAAGAAGGGAGCAGGCCTCAAGAACCGTAAGCAGGTTTTTGGTCTGATAGATTCCAGGCAGGTCAAGATGATAGATATTATGATCAATGTGACGATCATCGGCTACGGAAACCAGCAGCTGATGTTTTTCCCACCGCCAGTCCGTTACCTGTCTTTGCTGTGATGCAATGGTGAGAGAGGCGTTTTTTTCTCTGGCTGTCTTCTCAAAAACAGGCAGGGTTCCCGGTAACACTTCGCCAATCACCACCGGTACTTTTTCTTTTATGATGCCTGCTTTTTCACCAGCAATTTTTTCCAGCGTATTACCCAGCATATTGGTATGGTCAAGACCGATATTGGTGATGACAGACAGTTCAGGGGTGATGATGTTGGTACTGTCCAGCCGGCCGCCCAGCCCTACTTCAATGATGGCGATGTCCACTTGCTGTTCGGCAAAATATTCAAATGCCATGGCAACCGTCAGTTCAAAAAAACTGGGCTCAATCTGTTCTGACATTGGTTTTATCCGCTCCGTAAAATCAATTACAAACTGCTCGTTTACCATCTGGCCGTTCACTTTTATCCTTTCCCTGAAATCTTTCAGATGGGGGGAAGTGTAGAGCCCCGTCTTGTAACCCGCTGTTTGCAGCACCGCCGCCAGCATATGGCTTACCGAACCCTTGCCATTGGTTCCTGCCACATGTATGCTTTTGAATTTCTGCTGCGGATTGCCGAGGTGTTCGCAGAGGGTAATCGTATTGGTCAGGTCTTTTTTATAGGCAGCAGCGCCTATCCGGCTGAACATAGGCAGCCGTGTAAAGAGGTAGTCAATGGTTTGCAGGTAGGTCATCAGAAAAACTATAATTCCTGTTCACTAATTCCGGCTATTTTCATCAAGGATCTCAGCAACCCCGCTTTCAGGTCTTTGTTTTTGTGTACCGGAACAGATATTCTGTATACAGTTCCCTGTTTGGTGTAAACATGATGGCTGCCATTAATCCTGGCCAGCACCCAGCCTTTCTTTTCAAGTAATTTGCAGAAATCTTTGCCTGAGATTGTTTTCATACCGCAATTTCAAGTACCTGGGTATTTGTATCCTCCGGCGTATCTAAGTCCACACTCAGACAACCTTCAACTGCTTCATAAATATTCTGAAGCAGTTCCTCAAATGTTTCCCCCTGGGTTACACATCCGGGTATGGCAGGTACTTCGGCCCAGTAGCCGCCCTCTTCTGCTTTGTGTATATGTACTTTTAGTTTCACGGCGTAAAGTTATTCTTTTTACTGAAACTATAAAGCGCCGCAGTTTTTAGTCTGCAACGCTTTATTAATAAATTTTTTAACTTTTATTTTAATTCACCCTGAAGTTAAACTGCACCGTCAGCATACTCTCATGGTCAGCCTTGTCGAATTTGATATTCTGCAGGTATTGCATAACGGCTTCTTTGTAGGCATTGCTGCTGTTGGATGAGCCTTTGGCGATGCTGACGAATTTTCCAACTCCTTCCGGTGATACCAGGATATTGGCATAGATAACTGCTTTATCCAGATCCCCTGTGAAGGAATAATACCGGACAATCTTCCTGTCGCCTCTGGTTACTTTGGGGCCATTACCACTGCCGCTTCCTGTTCCGTTTCCTCCACCGGTACCATTACCTGTGCCGCCACCGGTACCATTACCATTTCCAACGCCAAATCCATTGCCTGAACCACCAGCCCGGTCATAATCTTCGGCAGTTCCACCGCCGCGGCCGGCCCCGGTTGTTGTTTTACCCAGCACAGCCTTGGGCCGGGGAGGAGCGGGGACCTCTATGGGTTTAGGTTCTGCTTTGGCGATTGATTTATTAGTAATTTTTGTTGCTTCAGGTTTTGCCACCGGCGGCTTGGTAATAGCCGGGCTTTCGCTTTTGGGGTCTTCTTCAAGGTCTTTTGAATCATCGGGGTCGCCGGGGGCAGGAGGAACATGGCGGGAAATACCGGTAGGACCAGATGCCTGTACAGGGTTTCCACCTCCACCGCCTCCGTCGGCCAGTGTTTGTGGAAGCGGTTCTTCAGGCAGGTTCAGTTCCACTTCTATTCCGGGTTCCATGGCTAATTTTTCAAAGCTGGGCATGCCCCATTTCCAGAGGAACATGAGCAGGAGCATTAATACAGTAAAGCCTGCGGTAATCATCAATGCCTGCTGACGATATTGTGCTTCCTGGTTGGACGACATTACGTAGTAGTTGTTCATACAAATGTAGTTTATGGCGTTGGGCAGTGGAAATCATTGTTTTTCACACTTGTTAGTAACGAGTCAAACACCGTGCAACTTGTATGAAGGCAGGTACAAAAAATGTTAAGATTTGCTGAAACAGGCAGATTGGCCTAACCAATTCTCCGGTAGAGCCAGTGAGGCGCCCATTTAAGCGCTTTTGCCACCAGCCACCAGCGGCGGCTGATATATACTTTCCTTTTACGTTTTTCAATAGCCCTGATAATCTGCCGGGCGGCTTTATCAACAGGCACTACCCAAAACAGTTTGTTTGATTTAGCCATTTTAGTAGCCAGAAAACCGGGTTCGATACAGGTAACTGAAACATTTTTATTCAAACGCCCCGCTTTTAAAGAAAGCCCGTAGGCATAGCTGCTCTGAAAGGCTTTGGAAGCATTGTATGCCGGGGCATGCAGGCCACCCCGGTTGGCCCCAACGGAGGAAATAGCAGCAAGGCGGCCATAGCCCTGCTTCATAAAATAATTGAAAGCCCAGTTGGCTATTTCTATAAAGCCATTCACATTGGTGTCAACTGTTGTTTTATCAATCGCCCAGTTGAGTTCTTTGGAAGATTCGCCTGTTCCGGCGCTGATGATAAGTGTATCCAGACCTCCCATTTTTTTTACCAGGGCTTCAAGACGGGGAACATTCTCCGTTCCGGTAATATCAAAGCATTCATGCTCTGTTTGTTGAAGATATTGTTGTTGTATTTGCTCCAGTAATTCTTTTCGCCTTCCGGTAATGCCAATGCGGTTACCTTCTTCTGCATAACGCTCTGCCAGTCTTCGACCTATGCCTGATGTTGCACCAACGATGATGATCTTTTGTACCATTTGATTGGTAAAAATCTTTATTTATGTCCAAAAAAACTAATCTAACTTTATACAAAGGCACTGCTATGAGAAAGTTCCGTCTTTTCTCCGCTGTGCTCTCTTTATTCCTGCTGGTACCCGCATCAATAATCTGGGCTCAAACCGTTTCCATCTCCGGACATGTGTATGAAAAAGGAACAATCAAGAATAACTTCAATACTCCGCAGGGAAAGATATCAGTCATACTCCCTGATGTCATGGCACCCGGTGATGTCATTACGGGAACGGTGATATATGATCCGGCTGGGGAAGATGAAAAGAAAAAAAGTAATAACTACCGGGACATGGCGAATTATTCTCTGTCATTACCGGATGGAACACCTCTGAGTACAAATCCTGCTTCGGATACACCTTCCGCAAAAGATATCAGGAAAAAAACCTTCAGCCTGATTATAGCTTCTGGTCTTTCATCCCTTCAGCTTATTCTGAAAGATCCTGCGGGTAAAGCAATTGGTGAAGCAAAGATTCCGCTGGTGAGTCAATCCTTTCTGATGCCGGTGGAAGATGTTTTCAGTATTCAGGGCAGGGGTGTGGTGGTGGACACTTCCAAAACAAAACCCCGGACGTATAAACCCATTCAATTTGATTTTACTACGGATAAAAAAATTTACCTGCCGGGTGAAAATGCGGACCTGATTTTTAAACCGCTTGTTTCCAATGAACCTGTTTCAACGGCGACTTTTTCATTTTATTATTATTCAAAAACCGGGCAGGAACAGGAGTTCCTGCGCATTAAACTGACGCCGCTTTGCACTTCGCCAAGAAAAACAGTAATACAAATTCCGCAGAATGTATCCGGAGACGGGGATATTATTACCGAAGATGACAGAGGAAATTTTATCAAGTCCCAAAAAGTTCATGTGATGAAGCTTGAAGCCTTGTGTCCCAAAACCAGCCTGCTGAAAGATGAAGAAACAACATTAAATGTCAGCGTCAGGGATATTAGGGGTGTTCAGGCAGATTATATCAGGCTGGCTATTGAAAATATTAACCGGTCCAGCATCCGGGTGGGCAATTCTCCCTGCGAACATATTTTTATTGACAACTCATGCTATTCGGGCAGTTCACCGGCGCCGGGTCAAAATTTAAATATATTAAAAGCAGGCAGCACAGATAAAAGCTGGGACAGGTGCCAGGGGAGTTCTTATGAATTACAAAGACCTGTTGTTGCAATGCAGACGGGGAATTTCACAATCAATATTAGTCTCTTTTATTCTTCTTCAGTTTATAACGATCCTTTCCGGCAGCAATTAGATGCATTGAAAACACCTGAGCAATTCAACAGATGGGTGGATGCATTGAAATATGACCTGAAAAAGCTTGACCGGAGCCTTACTAATACTATCCCGGCCTTACCGGAGCCAACCGATGAAGAGTACCTTCTCATGCTTGAGTTGCGCAGTTTGCTGGAACCTTACGAGTGGAAACCTATTATAGAAAGGTTTCATCAAAAAATAGAATCCGGTGATAAAAATTTAATAAATCCTCTTTTGCAGGATGAACTGGATAAAGCCAAAGCCATCGCATATCAACATGCACGGAGCTTTAATTTATCAAATAGTATAACAGAAAAATATTTCAGCAGCACCATCGAAGCAGGAAAGGTCGCTCTGGAAAATGCACAAAACAGTTCAGGAAATGAACCTGTCCACTTTGAGGTGATGGAATCTGCCTTAAAGTATGCAGAACATCAGGCTGCCATTGCAAATGATACTCCGGCGGTCGCAGCGGCTTCCCGTTTGAAAGATGATCTGTGGAAATTGCAGCGGGGAATAAACAAAGCAGATCAGCTGTTTCAGTTGCTCGAAAGTATCCGGAAAAATTTTGATGATGCAACCAACAAAGCCCTGCAGAATATGCGAAGTTCAATAAAACCGGGATTTCAGTTCGAAAATCTGGTGGGATATTATGACCCTTTGGACGGAATTTTGACAACAATAACCGGGAAGCAACAAAAAATTCTGAACAACCTCTCTGCTGCTCAGCAAAAAGGTCAGTTATATATGATGCACTCGGTTAATTACAACAGCGAACCGGTTGAAGCTGTCTTCAGGTTAAAGGCAGTATCCGAAGCCGGTTTCCGGATGGCTGCTACAAATGCTGTTCTGCAATATCAATCTTTATTTCTGCAGGATGCAGGAAAACCGCAGCAGGATAAACAGGATAATGACTGGTACTCGAAATTTCCCGAGCCCTGGAAGCTGCCATTGAAAAACGGAGTTGTACTTTGGATTTATGAAGGTGTGAAATGCAGGGATGATGAACAGCCGCAGAATAAAAAATCCGGCTGTTTCGAACATTCTGTGTACGACACTGCTCAGAAAAAATGGAAACAAACAGGTCTGTACAATATTGTAAGAAAGATCAATTCCTGGAAATGTCTTGACAAAGGAACACCGGAAGATATCTGCGTAATGGCGCCCATGCCAGCGGAGGTAACTGATTTGTATCTTGATGACAAGTGCAGTACAAAGATTCTGCAGTCGGATACAGCCTATGCTCACCGGTGTATTCCCAAATCTAAAAAATGATTTTTAAAAACAGACTATGCAAAAAATTTTACACAGCAGCCTTTTTTTACTCCTTATACTTATTACGGCTGAAAAAGCAGTATCACAAACCGTCTCCGTCACCGGTGTAGTTTACGAAAACAGCATGGTAAAAATTCCATTCTCCGCTCCGCAGGGTGATATTAAAGTTTATTTCCCGGACAATCTAACTGCAGGTGCCCGGGTACATGGCAAAGTGGTAATGGAGCCAAAGGGAAAAGACGATAAGCAGATAGCAGAGAATATGAATTATTTGCAAAGCCTTGCCGTTATTCCTTCACTCTCCAATACGGGCCCGATAATTACTGAACCTAAAAAAACTGTGTTGGATGAAACCACAAAAAAAGCTATCAGCGACCTGGTATTTACCATTCCTGATAATGCTGATGCCGGGTTGCCGTTGAAATTAGGCCTTACCGATGATAAGGGACCCGTACATTTTGAAGCGGAAGTGAAAGTTTATTTTGATGTTGCTGCATCGGAAGGGCAACCTTCAAACTATACAAACAGCATCAATCCTTTTTTGAATACCGTTTCAAAAAAAGTAATAACCAACAGTGAGCCGCTGGTGATTGAACTGGCCATTGGGCTGAAAAATTTAAAAGATTTTTCATTTGGCCATGAAATGCCGGATGTAATCCTGAGAAACGTATTATCCGGATCGCTTGGTTCAGATACAGATCAGGTAGAGGATGATCCTGGTTGGGCAGCCGCTGAACACAGCCTTACACCCTGGGTCGGTTCGCCAAAGCAATGGGTTCTTATTCTCCCGCCCCGGATTGCCGGCGCATTTGATGTGTATATGAAGTATAACGACGGCCGTCATTTTTTTGCTGACAGGATTTATGTTGCCAGATTAAAAACCGCTATCGGTAAAAACAATTTGCAGAAAAATGAAACCACAGAGCTTTCAGTTGCTGTGGAAGGGCTGGAGATGTGCCCCTGGTCATCACAGATCGAAATTGAAAACACATCTGTCTCCACCGTTGCACTCGAAAAAGGCAACCGCCAGGTATATAATTTGAATTCACAACAAAAAAATGCTCAAACGGCAGAACAGCCCGCAGCGGTGTTTAATATGACCCAGCAAGTGACAGGAGTGAAGCCCGGAGTGTTTACTATCGGTGTGAAGCTGCATCCTCCCGCTGATTGTTTTGCCAATCCTCTGCAGTTTCAGTTAAGTGCCATAAATAATCCTGATGATTTTAATAGCTGGACTGATGCATTAAAAAAAGACCTGAGCTCTTATACACAGCTTTTGCCTCCTTCTGCTAACAGAGAAATGATCAATCAGGAAATTAACCGGATTGCTCCCGTAAAAAAGACAGACGAACTTGGCAGGGCTAAAGCACAAACCCTTTCTTTATTAAAGAACCTTCATCTTCCGGCTACTTTCACGGAAAATGCCCAATGTACCCGTCAGGCTTACAAAGCTGCTTGCCGTTCTGTTAGCAGTACAGCATCCGGGAAGCCGCAACCTGTTTACTGGGATATTATTCAGGACGGCCTCAGCCTGATTCAGCAGAGAACTGAAGGAAGTGAACTGAAAAGAAAAACACAGGAAATGAAGGAACTTGCCTCCAGGCTGGAACAGGGAACTGAAGAAAAAGTGATGATGAAGAAGTTAAATGAAAATATTTCACAGATAAACAACCAGGATGAGAAGGAAAACAAAGAAGTACATGTTGAATACGGAAAATACAAATCAGAATATTTACCGTCGGGATATACGCATTTAAAAGGCGGCCCGGAGAAAACACTTTATTCTCCTTACCCCATGAAGCATATTGAGGCCGGTCCAAAAGAATCCTGGTATGTACCGCCTTCTTATGTGCATGTTGACTCCGGGTATGACAAATCCAATTATATTTCGCCTCTGGTAAGGCATGTAGCTGAGGCAGGCCCCGAAAATTCAAATTATGTTTCAAAAGACTGGTATCACATGAAAACCGGGCCATCCAGGTCGTATTATTTTCCCAAAACCATTCAGCATATTGATACCGGAAAGCACAAATCCAAATTACAATATTGGGTGCCGGGGGTGGATAAACCCATCCGGGAATGGGAATTTGAGAAGAAGAAAAACAGCAAAAACGGTTTCCTTCAGCAATTCATGTATGCAGGCAAAAAGGCGCCGGCCGGAATTCCGGATAATTTATTTTTTACCAATGAGCAGTTTATTCAGCAACTGAATGGAACAAAACACAGACAGGATATTAAATTCCTTGAAGTGAAAGGAAACAAGATAAAGGATATCAATAATGCCAATGAAGTGTTTGGCTATATATTGAATCAGTTGCCGGAAGAAGTTACTATTTATCCTTCGGAGAACTATTATTATTTTGTTTTCGGCCATAAGGGCAAACTTTATAAAGGCAGTTTCAGCCTTTTTGCCCATAACCGGGATGAGGGCATTATTGATATTGGCTACACAGAGGTGGCAGAAAGCAGATGGAAATTCAGCAGTGCCTCAGTTTTGGGTGGAAGCGGAACATTTACTGCCGCCGACGGTTTTGTTCTTGATAAAATCAGTGACTTCCGTTATTCTCTTTCTTACCAGGAAAGAAAAATAATCTTTCATCTGCACCAAAAGGGTGTTGAACCGCCTGCAAAAACAAGACTGACGGCCGGTGAAATTTATGCAGGACCTTCATTTGATGAGTCCGGCTTACAGTTTGGTCTTGTTTATAATTCGTCGCTTCAGCACCTGTATTGGGTTCTCAACGAAGATAAACCCAAGCAGGAAGCATTCACCCCGCTGATGGATAATATTCTCCTCGGGCAAAGAACAGGGTTTGCATTTTATGATGATAAAATGAATAACAGAAAAATTTTGATCGGAGTGAAAGGAGAAAATGTTTTGCAGAACAACTGGTACGACGGTCCCTTTGACCAGTTGCCCGATAATTATGTTTATACCGGGCAACTGGAAATAAAAAATTACCTGGAGCAAAGTTACCCGGGTACTTCAGGCCGTATTGATAAATACGGGCATTACCTGGATGAAAAAGGCGCCCGGATTGCCGTAGCACCTTATCTCGTTTATTTTTCCGAAGAGGAACTGAAACATTGGGTGAAAGAATGTGAAAGGATTACACAGTCTGCAGAAAAATGCCGCTGTCTTACCAGGCAGCAATTTGAATTAACCGCAGGCTATTTTAAGTGAAAGTAGAATGTTTAAACTCGTTTAAC